>JBILLI010000384.1:0-7076 GCA_044376155.1 Polyangiales bacterium | reverse complement strand
GAGGGCGTACGACCCCCGCCGGTGTCCGCACGGGATCACGCATCCCTGGGGCGGGGCCGAGGGGGACACGCGAAGACACTGCGCAGCAGGCGTCGTGACGGTATTCGGACCGGTGCCCGGATCCCTGATAAGAGATCCAATGCGTCGGGCGCGTCAAGCCCACAGTCGAGGCTCCCTCCGCGCATCCGGAGGCGACAGAGGATGTTTTGTGCGAAACAAGTCTAGCTGCAAACGACGTAGTATTGAATCGCCTTCGGATCCCAGGCTGACGCTCCCACTGCCACGCTAGCGATTCACGCACCACCGGGTCGTCGCCAGCGTGGCGGCATCACCTTGATTCATCTCGACCTGCGACAGGGCCGCGCGCGATCCATGAAACCGGGCCGCGCGTGTCACAACCACCTGGGCCGCAGAGCGTCTTGCGACAACACGGGCCGCGCGCATCGCCACCACGTGGGCCGCGTAACGTGTCGGCAGGACGGGCCGCGCGGGCAGTGGTCGGGAGAATTTCAGAGAGGGTCGCCGTGGAGGCTCGCGAAGGACGCGGCCGCGAGGAACGCGGAGAGGGACGCCGTGATGGAACGCGGAGATCTCATTCGCGGAGGACGCGGGCGGGAGGGGCGCGCGAGCGCGAGGCGGTGGAAGAACGCGCGGAACGCGGCGGTGTGCGACGATGCGGCGATGAAGCGACGGCCGTCTCCGAGCTCTCACACGACGACGCTCCCGGCGTTGGTCACCTTTCTCGCGGCCTGTGCGCGCAACGCCACGACCGCGACGGACGGTCCGCCGCAGGGCGATCCGCCGCCTCCGCCGCCGCGATCGGCAGACAGCGGCGTCGCGGCGGTGGAGCCGGTGCAGCTGATCCCACCTCAGTACCCGATGCCGCTCGGGGGCGCGCCGATGCCCGTGACGCCGCACCCGGTGCCGATGCCGACGCCCGCGCCTGCGCCCGCGCCGACGGGGATGCGCGCGCCTGCACCCGCGGCGCCATCACCCGCGCTCGCCGCGGCGCCATCACCCGCGCCCGCCGCGGCGATGGTGTCGGCCTCGGCGACACCGGTGCATCCGCTGCTCGCGGGACGCGCGCCGGGGGTTTACCTCGTGCACGATCACCCTCCGGGGACGCCGTGCCGACCGGTCTCGCGCACCGAGGTCGAGGCGATGCAGCGGCTCGTGGGGCGATAGCAGGGCGCGCGTCTGGCGGTCACACGCCGGATCGAAGCGCGTTGAAATCTCCGCGCACGGGCGCCGACCGCAGCGCGCGACGCGCGCGCGTGACGCTGCGCGCTCCGTCGAGGCATGATCCCCACATGAGTCGCTTGTGCTTGCTTGGGTTCCTCGCGGCGCTGGGGTGCACCACGTCCTTTGACCTCACGGCGCTCCCCGGGCGCGATGCGTCGAGCGACATCACCCTCGACGTCGCGGCGCTCGACGTCGCGCTGGACGCCGCGACCGCCCCCGACGCGACGACGCCCACCTGCGGCGCCGCAGGGCGACCGTGCTGCACCAACTCCCCGGCACCGTGCGCGCCGGGGACCATCTGCAACGAGGGCCTTTGTGTCTCCTGCCCGGGCACCACCGTGGCGTGCGCGGGCGTCTGCGTCGATCCCCAGACGAGCCTCAGCCACTGCGGCCGGTGCGGCAACGCGTGCCCCAGCGGACAGAGCTGCCTCGGCGGCACCTGCTCCCTGGTCTGCCCGACGGGGCTGACCGCCTGCGGCGACCGCTGCGTCGACCTGCGCTCCAACGGCGCGAACTGCGGCGCCTGCGGCATCTCCTGCGAGGGTGGACGGCTGTGCCAGCTCGGGTCCTGCCAGGTGTCGTGCGCGCCGGGGCAGACGGAGTGCGCCGGGGTCTGCGCCGACCTCCCGAACAGCACCGCCCACTGCGGTCGTTGCGGCGCGGCGTGCGCGCCCACCAACGCGGTGGGGCGCTGCGCGATGGGCACCTGCGGCGTCGCGCGCTGCGCGCCGGGCTTCGCCGACTGCGACGGGCAGGAGAGCAACGGCTGCGAGCGCGCCCTCGACACCGTCACCGACTGCGGCCGCTGCGGCGTCGCGTGCGCGCTGCCCAACGCGACCAGCGCCTGCACCGCCGGCGCGTGCGCGGTGGCGATGTGCAACCCGGGCTTCCGAGACTGCGACGGTAACCCCGCCAACGGCTGCGAGGCCGACACCACGCGCGACGCGTTCCACTGCGGCCGGTGCGCCAACCAATGCCCCGCCGCGGGCGGCGTGCCCGTGTGCAACGGCGGCGTCTGCGGCACCTCCTCGGTGATGTGCCAGGCGGGCCGCGCGGAGTGCGGCGGAGGCAGCGCCACCGACTGCGAGACCGACATCACCACGACGCAGAATTGCGGCCGCTGCGCCAACGCGTGCGCGATCCCCAACGCCTCGGCCCGCTGCGGCGCCAACGGCTGCGCCCTCGACGCGTGCAACCCCGGCTTCGCGAACTGCGACGGCAACCTCGCCAACGGCTGCGAGGTGAACCTCGCGCAGTCGGCGACGAACTGCGGCGCCTGCAACAACGCCTGCCCGTCGCGCCCCAACGCCGCCGTCGAGTGCGCCGCGGGTCAGTGCCGCCTCGGCGCGTGCAGCCAGGGCTTCGCCGACTGCGACAGGAGCGCCGCCAACGGCTGCGAGGTCGATCTTCGCAGCAGCCCCACGAGCTGCGGCGCCTGCGGCCTGCGGTGCAGCGCGCCCAACGCCACCGGCGCGTGCGTGAGCGGGCAGTGCGCCATCGGGGCGTGCAACCCGGGCTACGCCAACTGCGACGGCAACCTCGGCAACGGCTGCGAGGTGGACCTCCGCGAGAGCGCCACGAACTGCGGCACCTGCGGCAACGCCTGCGTGCTGCCCAACGCCCGCCCGCGCTGCGAGCAGGGGACCTGCCGGGTCGCGTCGTGCAATGACGGCTTCGCCGACTGCGACCGCAACCCCGCCAACGGCTGCGAGGTGAACACCCGCAGCGCCACGCAGCACTGCGGCGGCTGCGACAACGCCTGCGCGGTGCCCAACGGCACGGCCCTCTGCGAGTCGGGCAGGTGCGGCGTGGGCACCTGCGCCGCGGGCTTTCGCGACTGCGACAACAACGCCGGCAACGGCTGCGAGACAAGCCTCAACAGCACGTCGAACTGCGGCGCCTGCGGGCGGGTCTGCCCCGGCGGCACCACCTGCGCGAACGGGAGCTGCGTCACGGTCTGCCCCCCGGCGCAGGTCGTCTGCGGCGGCGCCTGCGTCGACGTGCTCACCAACCCCGCCCACTGCGGCGCGTGCGGCACGACCTGCCCCGGCGCGCCCAACGCCTCGGCGGCCTGCGAGGCCGGGCGCTGTCGCATCGTCTGCGCCGCGGGCTTCGACGACTGCGACGGCGACCCCAGCAACGGCTGCGAGGCCTCGCTGCTCACCGACCGCGCGCACTGCGGGCAGTGCCGACGCGCGTGCGAGAACCGACCCAACGCCGAGGCGACGTGCTCCGCCGGGAGCTGCGTGCTCACCTGCGCCCCGGCCTGGCGAAACTGCGACGGCGACCCGGGCAACGGCTGCGAGGTCGACACCGCGAGCGACCCGGGCAACTGCGGCGCGTGCCTCCAACGCTGCCCGCGGCGCGACCGCACGATGCCCTTCTGCCGCGGGGGTTCGTGCGGCTTCGAGTGCGTCCCGGGGTGGGCGAACTGCGACGGCGACCCCGACAACGGCTGCGAGGCCGACCTCGTGAACTCGACGCTGCACTGCGGGCGATGCCTCGGGAGCTGCGCGCTCCAGTCGTGCCGCGGCGGCGTGTGCACGGGGTGCAACGCCATGCGCACGACCCTCTCCAGCTGCGAGCCCACCGGCGGGATCATCACCTCCGAGCGCTGCTCCATCGACCTCTCGATGGACCCGACAAACTGCGGCGTGTGCGGCGTCGCCTGCCCTTCCATGGGCACGCGGGTGCCCCACGGGACCCTCTCCGGCACCTGCGACCGCGGCGCCTGCGGGCTCACCTGCGACGCGGGGTGGGCCAACTGCGACGGCGCCTGGCAGACCGGCTGCGAGGTCAACACCACCTGCGACCGGGAGCACTGCGGCGGCTGCAGCGCCCGCACCGGATCCTTCACGTGCGTGGGCAACACCGTGTGCTGCAACGGCGTCTGCGAGATGGGCTCGCGCCCGACCTGCAACCTCTCCGCCCCGGGGTGCCGCTGAGCGACGGATGAATAACCCCCCGCGCGCACCTCGTCGCACCTCGCACACACGTCACCCCCGCGCCGCGGAGGTCCTCATGAAGCACAGCGCCCGCCTCGCCCTCACGCTCCTCGCCACGACCGTCACCACAAGCGCCCTCGCCGCCGCGCAGAACCTCGTCGCGCCGCCGCCCACCACGCCCCTCGCGCTGCCGAACAAGGTCCGCACGGTGCGGCCGATCTACACGATCCTCCCGGGCGTCACGACGCCCCTGGTGAACCCCACCGCGCGGGCGTGCGCGCCGATGCGCGAGGTGTCTCTGTCATCGGGCGTGAGCACCCTCACCCTCGCGCCCGTGGCCGCCAACGCGTGCGCTCCGGCGGCGCCCATCGCGCGGGGCTCCACCGCGCAAGAGACCCTGCGCCTGCGCGTGAGCGCCCGCGCGGCGGTGATGCTCTCGAGCACCGGCGGCGCCCTCACGCTCTTCAACGATCAGGGCACCGCGACCCCCCTGCAGACCGCCGCGGGCGCGTGCGGCGCGGGGCTGCACGTGGGCACGGCCATCCTCGATCCCGGGGTGTATGTGCTCCGCGCGCCGGGCGTCACGGGCGGGGCGCGCACGGTCTCGGTGGAGTCGGTGCCCCTGCGCGTGGGCGGCTCGGTCGAGCGAGCGGGCGCGGGCGAGACCTCGTTGAGCACCGGCGGCAGCGACAGCGGCGGCGCGTGCCAGGGCGGCGACGGCGTCGACGTGCGGGTGCTCGCGTGCCCCGGGGTCAACGCGACGATTCGTGCCGACCGCGGGGCCATGGTCTCGCTCGAGGGCGCGTCGTCGGGGCGCGTGTGCTTCAGCGCTCCCGCGGGCGTGCCCGCGCAGGCGACGCGGCCCGCGGGGCGGCTCGTGGTGGTGCGGGCGTTCCCCCTGGGCGCCAGCCGCGGCGCGGTGAGCGTCAGCTTTCGCTGAGCTCGTCGTCGTCGAGCTCGTCGTCGCGCTCGGCGGCCTCGTCGCGCGCGATCTGCTCGGCGAGCACCAGGGTCTCGCCCACGGGCTGCGGCACCGCGGCGTCGGCGGTCTCGTAACGCAACGCCGTGCGCTGCAAGGCTTCGCGCACACGGGCGACGAGCTCCGGGGGCTCGCGCACCACCGCGTCGGGGCCCCAGCGCAGCACCCAGCTCACCACCTCGGGCAGGGCCGACACCTGGAACTCCACCCGCAGCCCGCCGTCGTCGAGGCGCGTGCTGCGCTGCGAGTGGTGCCACTCCCGGGGCTCGACGAGGGCCACGGCCTTCGGGGCGAAGTCGACCACCACGTGCTGCGGCGCGCCGGTGCCGCCGATCATCCCGAAGGCGCCCTCGAAGAGCTTGGACACGTCGAAGCCCGGGTCGCGCTTGAAGGGCGCGCTGAGCTGGGCCTTCACGCGCTTCATGCGCTCCACGGCGAAGGTGCGCGGGAGGTCCTTCTGCACGTCGCGGCCGACGACGTAGAGGCCGTTCTGGTAGAGCACCAGGGCGTAGGGCTCGACCTTGCGCACGCCAGGCGTGGTGCCGCCGTCGTACTGAAACGACAGGGTCAGCGAGCGCAGGATGCCGTCGTAGATCTCGTAGATCTGGTCCTTGAGGCGGCGGTAGTTCTTGGGCGCCTCGGGGATGTAGACGAAGCGCTCCACCATGCTCCCGCCCTCCTCGTCGCCCGCGGGGAAGAGCTTGGTGAAGAGCTGCGCGAAGTCGTCGTGGAGGGGCGTGCCCGAGAGCACGTCGAAGACCCGTCGCACCGCCGAGAGGGAGTAGCGCTGAAAGCGGGTGAGGCGAATGGGCTCCATGTTCCGCGCGGAGCGCGCGCGGCGCACGCGGCGCTCGCCGTCGACGTCGACGTGCTCCAGCTCGAAGCCCGCGGCCTCCAGGGCCTTGAGGTCGCGGCGGATGGACCGCGCGGTGACCTCGAGCTCCCGCCCGGCATCATCGATGCGAATGCCCTCGGGGGCAGATTCCAGGAGCTGGTGCAGGCGAAACAGCCGCACCGCCTGGGTGTACTGTCCCGCCGGGCGGCCCGGTGACGGTCGTCGCGGCATACGGCCCTGGGGTGATGCCAGCGGTTCACGCAAACGTAAAGACCCCAATTACGGCGCCACGCGATCGATGCGCCAGCCGGAGCCCTCGCGGGTGTAGCGCAGGCGGTCGTGCAGGCGGCTGGTGCGACCCTGCCAGAACTCCACCACGCGCGGCACCACGCGGTAGCCGCCCCAGTGCGGCGGGCGCGGCACGTCGGCCCCCTCGAAGCGCGCGGTGACCGCGGCGAGCGCCGCGTCGAGGTCCGCCCGCGACGGCACCACCTCGGACTGCGGCGAGGCCCACGCCCCGAGCTGGCTCCCGCGCGGACGCGAGGCGAAGTACGCGTCGGCCTCCGCGTCGTCGACGGGCTCGGCGACGCCCTCCACCCGCACCTGTCGGGCCACCGCGTCCCAGAGGAAGCACAGCGCGCAGCGGGGCTCCGCGGCGAGCTCCATCCCCTTGCGCGACAAGCGGTTCGTGTAGAAGACGAAGCCGCGCGCGTCGAGCCCCTTGAGCAACACCACCCGCGCCGCGGGCGCGCCGTCGGGCGAGACCGTCGCGAGGGTCATCGCGTTCACCTCCCCGTCGACCACCCGTCGGGCCTCGTCGAACCAGCGCTGGAACTGCGCGAAGGGCTCTGCGGCGACGTGGTCGAGGTCGAGGGGCTCGTGGGCGTAGTCTCGTCGGAGCGAGGCGATGTCCGTCATGGCGAGGCCGTACGTAGTACATCTCCGCGTCGGCGCGTAGGTGTCATCCCCCGCCGCAGCGCACCGTGGCCTGCACCCGCGCGCTCTCGCGCTGCGCGCGCTCGCACGCCTGGCCGTAGAACGTGACCTCGCCGTAGTCGCGGTCGCTCCAGTCCCA
>JBILLI010000383.1:0-7101 GCA_044376155.1 Polyangiales bacterium | reverse complement strand
CGACGCGCGGCTGGTGAACGCGCTCCCGCCCGCGCTGCGGGTGTTCCTCGGGTGCGCGGGCAAGCTCCTGGGCGAGGCGCAGGACGCCGACGTCGTGAAGGTCCACATCAGCTCGGGGAAGGCCACGCTGCTGCGCTACGACGACTACGAGGGCGCGGCGATCCCCATGCTCATCGAGCGGGTGAAGGTCGACCTGCGGCGGCAGCAGGTGCAGGAGTTCCAGTACGGCGAGCAGTTCGCGCCGCAGCCGCTGTATCTGAAGTCGCGGTACATGCATCCCACGTTGGAGGGCTACGCGGCGCAGCGGGTCTTCGATGAGGCGCTGCGCGCGCTGCCCGCGTGGAGCGATGAGGGGTACGGGCCGCCGCTGGAGGCGTTCGGGAGGGCGTTGGAGGGGCTGCCGGTGCCGGAGGGGATGGTGGTCACGACGGGCGCGTCGACGCCCTGAGCCACGATCATCCGTCGGCGCGAATGGCGACGAGGAGCTCAGAGAGCAGCCGATCGTCGAGCAGCGGAACCTGTGCGTACACCAGATCCGGCTCCCCTTCGAGACGCGCCGCGAGGTGCCCCTTGCCCATGAGACGCTCGGCGCCGGGCTCGTTGAGCGAAATGACCGAGGTGCCCTCGCTCTCGACCCGCAGCACGAGGCGGTTGCCGAGGTTCGATCGCAGCTGCACCGGCGTCACCCGATCTTCAGGGCGCTGCGCCGCGAAGATCAGACGAATCCCTGCCGCCCGAGCCTTCACCCCGAGGCGCTCGACCTTGTCTTGCACGGCCTGCTTGTACTCGTCGATGAGCATCCAGTCGGCGAACTCGTCGTGCACCACCCAGCGCACGGGCAGGCGTTGGGCCTCGGGCACGATTCGGTTGTAGCTCGCGAGGTCCCTGGGCGTGCCGGGCGTCGCGCGAAAGCGTTGGTAGCGCTCCTCCATCTCCCCGACGAGGGCATCGAGGCGAGCCACCGCGAGGTCGCGATCGACGATGATCTCCCCGTCGAGATGTGGCAGCGCCTCGAACATCGCATAGTCGACCTGCTTCGGGTCGATAATGGTCACGGTGGCCGCGCGCGGGGTATTCGTCATCGCGATGTCGAGAACGAGGTTCTGCAGCAACACGGATTTACCGCTGCCCGTGGCACCCGCGATGAGAGTGTGGGGCGCGTGCACCGCGCCCGCGCGGAGGTAGAGGGTCGTCGCGTCGAGCTCACGCACGCCCACCACGAATCGTCCGTTCGCACGTACCCCTGGCGCGTCGACCTCTCGGGTGGCGAGCACCCCCGGGAGCGAGACCACCTCACGGGTCGGCCGCTCCACCGCGACGACCACGGCGCCGGGCTCCGCAGACACCCGTGCGACCCGCAGTCCGTGCGTCGTGAGCAGCTCATTGCGAACGCGCTCGACGCCCTTGACGGTGAGCAGGTCGGAGCCCTCGAAGCGCAGCAGCGCGACGTTCGGCGTGAGGCGCTTGCCCAATAGCTTCGCCTGGAGCCGGTACCCGCGAAGCGCCGACTGGGCCCTTAGCGCGACTTCGTCCAACCAGAGGCTGTCTCCGTCTCGAGGCGGCTCCGCGGCGAGTGCCGACGCGAGCACCGCGGCCACCTTCGGCGTTGCCCACGAGAAGATCGCGACGTCGGCCTTCGGACCGCTCGCGGAGGCAACCGCATCGCGGCCCGGCGCCTTGCGCGGTCCGCGGGGGCGCGGCGGCGGCGGCTCAGACACCCGCACCGTCGGGACGGCGCGCTCGGGCACTTCGAACTCAAGATTCCCCAGCAGAGTTGCCCAGTTGGCGCCCTCGGCGGTGCGCCGCGGAGCCCCTTCGTCCCACGGGCGGCCCGGGCCCAATCCGGCGCGCACGGCTCGCGGAGACTCCTGACGATGGAACGCGCGCAGCAGCGCGCGCACGAGGTCAGGCGGAAAGGTCTCTTGCCACCCTCGCACGCTCTGACCGAGGCGGTCGCGGTTGGGCTCAAGCGCGACATCGGGCTGCTTCGCATACACGAAGACGTGGGAGTACCCGCGGAGCAGGATCTCGACCCTGCCGAGCGCGAGGTCCCGCTGCACAGACTGCAACACCTCGCGTGAGGTCTGCGGCGCGATCACGCCGTGAGCGAGGAGGTCGGCGAGGCGGGCGAGCCACTGATCCCGGTCGAGGCGCTGCGGGGTGTCGAAGAGCGCGCTCTGCATCCGCGCGAGGGTCTGCTCAGCCTGTCGGCCCGAGTGCGCACGCTGCTCCTGGAGGATGTCTGCGGTGACGTACTTCGCCTCGCTGACCAGGGCCACCAACCGGTGCCGCCCGTCTTCTCCCGTGCGCACGCTGATCGCCAGAACGTCGGCGAGGTGGCCCTCCCGCTGCCCGAGCCACTCGGCGTAGTCGTCGAGGAAGTACCACCCACGCGCGACCTCACCCTCCCGCGCACCGAGTTCGTCTTCGAGTAGGTAGCGGCTCAGCGCGACGCCGATGAGCTCATGCGCGAACGCGCTCCGACGCGCGGCGCGGAGCACGATGTCGCCCGACACCTCGCTGGCGTACGCGACGAGACGCTCGGCGAGGGCGCCGAGCTCCGCGGGGGGAACGTCGAGTCCCAACGCGGTGAGGTTCCGCCGCACCAGGGTGTGGAGCATATTGAGCGGCGCCGTGGACGAGACAATCACCCCGCGGTCGCCGTCAGCCGCGCGGCGATGACGAATGACCCGCACCTTGAGGTTCTGCAGGTGCTGTCGCGTCAGGATCGCGTCGTAGTTCACCACCCACTGCCCGAGCCGGTGAGCCGCGTCGAGAATCGCCCGGGCACGGCCGTGATCGAAGCGTACGCGGCGAATGGGCAGCGCGAGCTCCGCGCGGTCGGGCGCGTCGTGCTGGGTCAGGCCCTTGACCAGCCGGAGGTAGCTCCACCCCACCGGGGTCTGCACCGGGCAGCACAGGTCGGTGGTGGAGTGCAGGTCGTTGGGCATCGAGGGCCGATGCCGGGACCAGTGCGTCGGCACATGGGTCAGCGGCGCCTCGGCGACCATCGCGGCGGGCTGCTCGGTCCAGTGGACGTCGCAGAGCCGGGCAACGACGTCTTGCAGAAAGACCACGTCGGTGGGCGGGCTGTCGTGGTCGCCCCGACTCTCCGGTCGACTGGCCATGATTCCGACCCGAAGGCGCGCGAGGAAGTCGCGGGAGGACTCGCTGGCGACGGCCGAGTCGCTGTCGCGCGAGCTCGCCTCCAACAGCGCCTCGTACAGGCTCTGCAAACGCGTCGGAGAGTCGTGACGGAGCTGCACGTAGCATCGCGCCGCGGCGTCTTCGTCATCGCCATTCAGGTCACCGAGCATCGAGACCGCGGCCTCGGGCAGCCCGACGGAGTCGCAGTTGTACAAGATGACCGAGAGGTTCGCGGCCTCATGCGGATAGAGCGCGAGGAACTGCCGGACCACGTCCCGCAGCACCTTCGCGGCCTCGCGCGGGTCCTCGTGGGTCTCATCGCGCACGTCGCCCGCGCCGTCGGTGCGCGTGGCCGATTCCATCAGGGTGTAGTCCCCGACGCTGTCGCTCTGCGCGAGCACCAGGGGCTCCTCGCCGCGGAGGCCCACGCAGACCTCGGGATAGAACGGCCGCGCGAGCTCCGCGACCATGTCGCGAAAGAAGAGCCGCCCATCACCGAATTCAACCACCGGCTCCCGCAAGAGGTACCGTACGAGCCCGCCCAGGCGTCGATCCGCGACCGCCGACGCCACCATGCGGAGGGGGTGCCACGGCGCCACGATGGCCGCGCCGTCGCCCTCCCGAACGCTCGCGACGCCGAGCTCCGCGACGGGGAGCCAAAGGGCCGCGCGCGCCTTGTCGCTGCCCGCGTGCGCGCAAAGCGCGTCGAGCAGCGCGGCGTAGTCCTGCTCCAACTCCAATGCATCACGCGAAGCGGTACCCCGCGCCTGAAACCCATGAACCGCGGACTCGTACCGTGAGGCGAAGGCCTCCCACCGCGCGAGGATCTGGTCGTGCCCGAGCTGGTCGATCCAGGCGTCGCGCAGCGCGGCGGAGATGCTCCGGCGCACACGGGCATCGATCGGCTCGCGGTCGCGCAAGGTCACCAGCGACCCTCGCTGCTGCGAGCCGTGCGGCATGAAGGTCTGCACATCGCGGAGGTCGAGCGACTGAAGCCGTCCCTTCGCGCTGACGGTCTCGCGGGTCACGCTGATCGCGACGAAGGGGTTGCGCGCCACGGCGTCCCAGTCAGACGCGAAGGCCACGCCGATGGCTCTGGGGTCGAAGTGCCAGATCAACTGCTTGCTGGCCGAGTCCTCCTCGTCGCCCCCACGGGGTGAGAGTCGAACGGTGAACTTCACCTGGTTCGCAGCCTTCGCCGTCGAGATTCGGTCGCCCCGCTTTCGGCTCTCAGGCTCCTGCGCCGCGTCGTCGAAGAGGCTCGCAGGCTTCCACTCGACGTTGGCGCCGAAGAGCGCCTGGAGCCCGCGGTACCTGCGCGAAAAGTAGCGCGCGGCGTATTTGTTGACCTCTTGCCACTGGGCGACGTTGTGGCGGTGACACTCGATGGTCAGCGTGCGGCCGTGCGGCGCCTCGCCGATCTGATCGAAGAGGTCGCGCAGCGCCAGC
This sequence comes from Polyangiales bacterium, assembly GCA_044376155.1. GTDB lineage: Bacteria > Myxococcota_A > Polyangia > Polyangiales > JAWKRB01. Next base: position 2,505 of record JBILLI010000383.1, on the reverse strand, counting down.
AGGAGGCCGGCACGGAGGTCGTCGGTCTCGATCGCACGACCGAAGACGAAGCGATCCCACGCGACCTTTAGCCTCGGGCTGAGCGCGAGGTGGTCACGATGTCGCTCGTAGAAGTCGACGTCGTCGTCGTCGGGCTCTCGCGAGCCGCGGCCGTCGAAGCGCTCGAGGTACGCCCGCTCCTCTCCCGACAGGGCGTTCGGGAGCTTCTCCTCGAAGTGCGTGACGGTCGTGGCGCCGACCTTCTCCTTCTTCTTCTTCAGCCCCTCGAAGAGCACGCGAACGTTCTCGCGCTCCCACTCCAACTCCGCGGCGCGCTGCGCGGCCTCGCACCACGTCGGCGGCGCGTCGACGAAGGCGCTCAGGGTCGCGTACACCCGGTCGTCGAACTGCGAGCGCGACTTTTCCAGATTGGCCCGAAGCTCTGTCAGGTCGATGGGTTGATCGCCAGGGTGCCGCTTGGCGAGGTACGGCGCGCGCCTGCGCCACGCCTGGTGAAAGGCCAGCCGCCACTTGGTCGCGTTGCCCCGCGCGGCCTGCGCAAACCCCGCGAAGAACGCGGAGTCCCGCGGGATCTGCAGGCGCGGCAGCGCGCGCCCGAGCGCCATCTCCAACGGCAGGGCGTCCTCGGTGAGGTGCGCGCGTGTCGCGCTGACGTACTCCGCGAAGCGGTTCAGGCTGACGCTCTTCGCCGACAACATCCCGCGCAGGGCGGCGATCCACGCGCGGCGGTCATCCGGCGTGAGGGTTACGTCGGCCGCGTCGATCCAGAGGGTCGGGTCGTCGAGGAGCTGTGCGCTCCCGATTGGAAAGAGGTCGCCCAGCGACTGCCCCTGCTCGTCGTCGTCGTTCGCAAGCAGCAGCGCACGGTCGTCGGGGTCGATGCGATTGCGCCAAAACGTCGTCCGCTCATCGGTGAGGACCGACGCGGGTAGCCCCGTGAGCCGACCGATCTCCCGCGGAATCAGCGGGCGGCAGCGAGACAGCATGGCGGGGTCATCGAGCACCGCGAGGGTGATCGCCTCGACCTGCTCGGGCAGAAGGCGGTCAAGCAGCAGCCGCGCCTGCCCGTCGGCACCGTCAATGGTCTTGCGGATGAGCAGCGCGGCCGCGGCGCCGAGGAGCCTCTGGGCGTTCATCGCGCCCCCCGCACGGGGCTCTCGACGTAGGCGCAGGCGTCGGAGAGGCGCGTGAGCAGGCCGAGGCTCTCCAGCCGCATCTCCAGGCGTCGGGCGTTGTCTTCGAATGACCGCGGATCGCTCTCGCCCTCGCGGAGGATGTCCGCGGCCTGATGGTGACCGATGACCATGTGGTACCTCTCCCAGAGGCACTGCAGGAACTTCTGGAACTCCATGCGCTCCTTCACCACGGTGATCACCAGGGTCTTGAGGAGCTGATCGCTCGGCGCGTATCGCATTCGCCGGGTGCCACGCCGAGAGGCGAGCCCGATAGCCTGCGCGTACGCCGCGTGGGCCTCGCCCATGTGCTGCTGGTGGCGGCGCAGCGCGCGCTCCCGCAGATCCTCCAGGACCCTCTCTGGCGAGGCCCCGCCGCCGATGAGGCCCGGCTCCGTGCGGATCACCTCGGCAAGCGCGCGCTGCAGCGCCTCGGCGCGCTCGGACTCGTCGCCGAGCTCACAGGCCGACCGCCAGGCCGTGCTGCGTTCGAGCGCCTCGGTGATGTAGCGGTCGACGGCCTTGCCGCTTCGCCGACAGTTGCCCGCGAACGACTCGATGGCGAGGTCACGAATGGTGGTCTTCTTCGGCGCCACGATCTCCAGCACCAGCCGCACGGGCCCTTCGTCGGGCGCCCACTCCGCCGCGCGACGAAGGATGTAGAGCGTGAGGTGCAGCCCAATGAGGTCGACAAGGTGCGGGAGCACGTCGTAGCCAGGGAGTCGCGCGTCGAGCGCGGCGATGAGGTCTTCGGCGAATGCCCGGTACTCGTCGAGCGCGAGGTGGGGCAGGTACCCGGTGCGCATCTTCAGAGGGGCGGCGCTCGTTGGTGGCTGCAGTCGATCCACGAGGCGGTTCCAGGGCAACGTCGGGTCGAGCAGCACCGGCCGCAGCCGTTCGTAGAGTTCGGCGCCCCGCCCGCTACGGCAGAGCATGAGGTAGGCGAGCTCACCCGTACGCGCGAAGAAGCGGCGGTCCATGTCGAACTCGCCCGTCGGCTTGCGACGCAGGTCGGGGTAGAGACACGCAGGGCCGTACGGGAACGCGAACTTCGACGTCCAGCGCTTGTTGCTGTCACCCTCGATCGCGGTGGTGCGTAGCAGTCGCACGACCTCGACGAACTCGGTGAACGACTCCCGTCGGGCGACGAACACGCTACGGAGGTAGGAGAAATCGGCCCCCTCTTGCACCCCTTCTGCCTCGCGCGGCATCCGCGCGAGCCAGGCGCTCCACCGAGTGTGGTCGTCGCCGCCGCGGCGCTGCACCTCGTCGAGAAAGGGGCTGTTGAACAGGATGTTGCGGAGCTCAAGTCGGTGTACCGGGGCGTACGTCA
>JBILLI010000382.1:0-7117 GCA_044376155.1 Polyangiales bacterium | reverse complement strand
CGCGGCCGCGATCCCCGCGTCCCGTCACCGCGCCGCTCTCACGCGCTCATCGCGGCCGCGATCCCCGCGTCCTTCCACCACTTCGCTCCCACGCGTTCGTCGGGGCCGCAACACGCGCGTCCCTTGAGGTCGGCGCTGCAACACACGCACGCGCTGTCGTGGCCCTTTGGTAGTCAGCTTCCAGCACTTCGCACTCGACCGCATCGCGCTATAGAGGCAACACTGCCGCCCGATGAACGCCCCAGGTACACGCCCTTGCGGGTGGATGTTTCAGGCCAACCCAAGGCAGTTCGACCTGACGCGGGAGCTTGAGGCACGCTCCATCGGCGACGTCGACTGGTGGAACGCCTCGCAGCGACACGAGTGGATGCGCCCCGGCGACGTAGTTCTCCTATGGGCGTCGGGCAAGGAGAGCGGCGTATACGCGGTGGGCATGCTGACGAGCGAGGCGTTCGAGCACGAAGCTTCGGAGTCCGGAACGGACGCAGAGGCCTACGAACTCAAGCCGTGGCGGGTAGAGTTCCGCTACTTGGCGATACTCCAGCAACCCGTGCTTCGCAGCGAGGTAGTACAAGACCGGGAGTTACAGAACCTGGCCATCGTGCGGAGCCCACAGGGCACGAACTTCCGCATCGATGCGACCCTCTGGCCGGCGTTGCGAGCGCGCCTCTCCGAGGCGCTGGCGCGCGGTGGCCGGGGTGAACTCACTGGCGTTCCTGCTGAGATCGAGGACCTCCTGGAGCGCATGGACGCGGCTCGGGGCGCGAAGCGTACGCTGGCCAGGGCCAGCAACTCGACCTCGACGTTCCGTGAACAGGAGCCCGAACAGGCGGACGACGACGGCGATGGCGACGAGCGCCTCACCGGCCTCGGTCCGATGCCTGGCGGCGTTCGGGAGTACAAGAACACGCTCGACGCCCTGCTCGCCTGGATTGCTGCGGGCGAACGCACGGAGCACGACCTCCTCGAACACCTCCGCGCTCGTTACGGAACGCATGGACGACGCGCGCTCACGATGTATGTGGGGAGGCCCATCAAGCTCGGGCTCGTGACGCGCGTCGACGGGCGACTGCTGCTCACAGACGATGGAAGCGCGTACCTCAACGAGCGCTCGCCTCGCGCGCTCTTCGAACGCATGCACGCCCGCTATCAGGGGATGCTCGACGTGCTTGAGCTCGCCGCGACGCCGGAGGGCTGCACCACGGAACGCGCGCTTACGCTGCTGAACGATCGCCTTCGCACTACGTGGCGGACGAACAACCAGCCGAGCTTTCGCCGCAACTGGCTGCTCTCGATGGGCCTTACGGACCGCAACGACGACATTGATCGCGTCACCGACCTCGGCCGTGAAGTTCTGCGAGCGCACCACGTCGCGGTTGCCAACGTTGCCCCCGTAGCCCCAACGGTGCCCACCGAAGACTCGCCCGCCTCTGCCCCGATGGGTGAGCCAGCAGGGTGGTCCGCCGACCGACTTGACCTCACGCCCTTGCGCATCGAGCCGCACCTCGGCGATCTCCGCATCTCTGCGCGGGTCCTCGCACAGATCGCGGCGGCTCTATCTACGGGCAAGCATCTGCTGCTCATCGGTCCTCCGGGGACGGGCAAGACGGAGCTGGCGCGCGCGGTCGCCAACGCCGCGCGAGCCGAGGGCTACTGCCGAGGGCTCTTCGTCTCCACGGCCTCGGCGGATTGGTCGACCTTCGAAACACTCGGCGGGTACGCGATGGAGCGAGATCAGTCGCTCACTTTCCGACCCGGGGTGTTCCTCCGCGCGCTGGCGCAACACCAGTGGCTGCTGGTCGACGAGCTCAACCGCGCTGACGTGGACCGCGCGTTCGGCGAACTGCTCACGCTGCTCGCGGGAGCGGCTGTCGACACCCCCTTCATCGACCACCGCGGGCGCGCGGTGTCCCTTGGCTTCGACCGTGAGCACGCCTACTTCGTCGCGCCTAGTTTCCGTGTCATCGCAACGATGAACACCTGGGACCGCTCCTCGCTCTTTCGCCTCTCGTACGCGCTGCTCCGTCGCTTCGCCGTGGTCACCGTCGACGCACCTGATGAGACAACCTTTCACGCGCTCATCGACCATGCGGCGCAGCGTGACGGCTTCGACCCGCCCATCGACGCGTCTCTCGCCCAGCGCGTGCAGCGGCTCTTCTCACGCCAATCATTGCTCCGCGAGCGCGCCCTCGGCCCCGCCCTCGCACTCGACCTCGTACGGTATCTCCGCCGTCGGGGCGGCGCCGCTGACGCCCTTGCCGAAGGGGTCGAGATGTTTGTGCTCCCGCAGCTCGATGGGCTCGTCGACGAGGCCGCGCGGCGTGTCGAGCAAGCCATGATCAGCGCGCTCGGCGATGCTCTCTCCGACGAGGCGCGCGCGCAACTCATCGCGCGCGTGCGTGAGCTCGGCGGCGGCGTGGTCTAGGCGGTGGCGCCGCGCGCGGAACTCTGGGAGGCGCAGTTTGTTGCGCTGTTCCCAGCATACCTCTTGCCAACCGCGCAGCGCGGGACGCTCGATGCTGCCAGCGCCGCTCAGTTGGTGAAGCGTGTCTTGGGGGCCGAGGTCTCGCTCGGCCGCTTCCGGGCAGCGACCTTCGTCGCAGCGCAACACGATGCCATCGGTGTGTTCGCTACGCGGCTTCTACCAGACCTCTGCCGGGGGCTCCGCGGCCGTACCGCGATCGAGCGCCGCGAAGAGCACGGTCGCCTCGTCGGTCGCCTCGACGCCCCGCGAACGCTCCTGGCGCGCATGCGCGGCACACCCGAGGCGGTCGTTTCGAGGGTCCGTACGCGTCGCTTCGACCACCCCCCCGAGATGGCCATGCGCGCGCTCGTTCAACGGCTCCTCGATGCGCTCCGAGCTGTCTCGCAGCGTACGCACGACGCCCCTTCGTGGGCTCCGCACGCCGACGAGTGGCTTCGCACGTTGCGCCACTCCTTCGAGCGCACGGCCCTCCGGCGCGTCGACGAGATGCCCTTCACCCAGATCTCCGCGTCCATGTTCGAGGGGCAGCGCCACCCTGCGTATCCCGTCGCGACGGTGTTGTGCGAGTCGCTGCGCGACGCGATCGACTCCGACGACCCGCACGCGATCGCACGGAGCGTGTCTCGGGGTGCGCTGTGGCCCTTGGAACGGTGGCAACGCTTTGAACTCGTCGTTGCCCTCACGCTCGCGCAAGCCATCGAAGCGCGCCTTGCAGGCGAGGATGCGCGCTGGATCATGCGACACGCGATCGTCGACGTCGGCCGCGACGAGATCGTCGCCTTCGAGCACCCCGATGGCCGCCGGCTGCGCCTGTTCTACAATCAATCGCCGCTGCCCACCGGCTCACGCAGCATCGCCCTCACGCGGTACTTCGGGAACGCGTCGCCCCCCCGCCCCGACATCACGGTGATCGGCGACGGTCCGGGGCTCGCATCTCGCGCGGTTGTCGTCGAGGTGAAGCTCAGTGAGAACACCGCGTACCTACAGCACGGCTTCGACGAGGCCCTCGTCTACGCGCAGGAGTACGCGCCGCACCTGGCGGGGGCTGCGAGTTCGGTGCTGGTCACTTCCGCACGGCTGCGCGCACTCCCGGCGCTCTCGGAGCCTGTGGTCGCCTATGGTTGGCCCGACTGGCAGAGTCCCACTTTCGTGCTCGACGCGGTGGTCTCGACGATCAAGCCGCGCTGAGCGGCCGCGATCTCCGCGTCTTTCCACCACGTCGCTCCCCCGCGCTCCTCGCGGCCGCGATCCCCGCGTCCCGTCACCGCGCCGCTCCCCCGCGCTCCTCGCGTCCTTCCACCGCGCCGCTCCCCCGCGCTCCTCGCGGCCGCGATCACCGCGTGTCTCCACCACGCCGCGCCCCCGCGCGCCACGCGGCCGCGTTCCTCGCGTTCTTCCACCGCGCCGCTCGCATGCGCTCATCGCGGCCGCAATCTCCGCGTCCTTCCACCACGTCGCTCTCACGCGCTCCACGCGGCCGCTGCCCAAGCGGCCTTCCACCACCGCACCGCGCTGACGCCCTGCTCGCGGCGTGCGGGGACACGCCGTGCCTCCCGGTGCATACTCCCGCGCGATGAGCGCAGCGGAGCAGTTGGCCCTTTCCTACGACGAGTACCTCGCGCAGGAGCGGGCGACGGGCCTGCGCCACCAGTACATCGACGGCGTCGCCTACGCGATGGCGGGGGCGGAGCCCGAGCACGCGAACGTGACGGCCAACGCCATCGCCGCGCTCGCGACGTTGCTGCGGGGCGGTCGTTGCCGGGTGTTCTCCTCGGACCTCAAGCTGCGCATCCCCGAGACCGGGAACGCCTACTACGCCGACGCGGCGGTGGTCTGCGGGAAGGTCGCGCGACACGTCGGCGACCCCATCGCGGTGACCAACCCCGCGCTGCTCGTGGAGGTGCTCTCGCCGTCGACCGAGACCTTCGATCGCGGGGACAAGTTCGCGGACTATCAGCGGCTCGCCTCGCTCCGTCACTACCTCCTCGTCTCGACCCGCACCCAGCGCGTGGAGCACTACCGCCGCAACGACGACGGCACCTGGACCTACAGCGCCTGGGGCCCCGGAGGCTCGGTGGAACTCCCTGACCTCGGCGGCGCCCTCGCCGTCGACGACCTCTACGTCGCGGAGTCCGAGTAGCGCCCGGCACGAGCCGCCACCCCCGCGTCCCGCCGCCACCGAACCTCTCCGCGCTGCCGAACGCCCTCTCCTGCAACGCGTCCACCTCACGGCACACCTCCCAGGTGCGCTTGTTCTCTCGATGAAATCGCGGTGCGTGGCCCCCGCGATGCCCACATCGCGAAGGGCGCCAACACGCGCGAAGTCGATGTCCAGACAGGGACGCGCATCGCCTGCCCTCCCGCCTGCGGCTACGCTCTCCCTCGTGCGAACGCTGACCGCGCTCCTCGATGTGCAAGACCCCGCGCTGCCGCGGCTCCACGCAGCGCTGCACGCGTGTCCGCACGACGTGAATCTGCTGCCGTGCGCCCCCTCGGACGGAGACCGCGCGCTGCTCGCGCTCCAGGTCACCACGCGCTCGCTCCTCGGCGCGGTCGCGCACGCCACCGGCGGTCTGTGGGTCGACGGCGGCTGGCTGCGCGTGCTCGGGGCAGGGTGCGCGCGGCTCCCCCGCGCCATCGACGTCTGGAACCAGATCGACCGCGCGCCGCGCTGCCGAGAGGGGCTGCTCGTCGCGGATGACGTCCTCGGCGGCTTCTTCGTGTGGCGCTCCGCGACGCGCACCATCGCGTACCTCGCGCCCGACACGCTCGCGTGGGAAGACACGGAGACGGGCTACGAGGCGTGGCTCTGCGCCATGCTCTCGCCCGCCTTCGCGTCGTTCTACGCGCCGCTGCGATGGTCAGGGTGGCGCGACGACGTGGCGAGGGTGCGGGGTGACCAGGGGCTCTCGGTGTACCCGCCGCTGTGGTCGTCGGAGGGTCGCGCGGAGCAGATGACCTCGCGACGCGCGGTGCCCATCGAGGAACTCTGGGCCCTGCACGCCGCGGGGTAGCCCTACCGCACGCAGTCGCGCAGCGCGTCGACCAGCGCGGGCACCTGCGCCTCGGGCACCGAGCACAGCGCCACGCGCAGCGAGTCCTTGCCCGGCACCGTGAACACCCCGCGGGCCTTGAGCCGCTCGGCGGAGCCCTTCGCGTCCTCGGCGAAGAGCGTCACGAAGAAGCCCCCGTCGTAGCGCGGATACCGCAGCGCGGAGCCCACGGCCGCGCGGTTGAACGCCGACACGCGCCCGTCGAGCAGCGCCGTGAGCCGCGCCCGCTCCGCGCGCACCGCGACGTCGAGCGACGCGTCCGTGAGGCACCGCGCCACCGCGTGCTGCCCCGCGGCGTTGCAGTTCGACCACGTGCCCCGGCACGCGTAGGCCATCGCGTTCTGCATCGCCGCGCGCTGCGCCCCGTCGGCCGTGCACGCGATCAGCGCGCCCACCCGCTGCCCGTAGAGCCCGAAGCTCTTCGACGCGCTCCACGCGAAGAGCACCGCGGCGCGCTCGGTGAGCGGCGCGAGGTGCTTCAAGAACGAGCGCTGGTCCTTCGCGAAGCCGAGGTAGGCCACGTCGGCGAGCACCGTCGTCGGCACCTGCGCCGAGACCTCGCGCAGCGCCGACGAGACGCCCTCCCACTCGCCCTCGCTCATCGAGTATCCCGTGGGGTTGTGGCAGGGGTCGTTCAGGAAGACCAGCAGACGTCCCTGCTCTTTCGCCGTGCGCTGCAGCGCGTCCGCGAAGCCCGACACGTCGAAGCCCCCCGCGGCGGTGAACATCGGCGAGGTGCGCACACCCCGCTCGTGCTCGTCGCAGATGGTCTGGTACGGGCCCCAGTAGAATGACGGGGTCACGATGTGCTGGCCGCGCTCCAGAAAGGTGCTCACCGCGTGGCGCAGCGCGCCGGTGCCGCCCGGCGTCGACGCCGCCACGGCCATGTCGGCGAGGGCCGTGCCGCCAAGCAGGTCACGAATGACCGCGTTGAGGTATTCGGGCACACCCGCGATGGGGGTGTAGGCCGCGGCCTTGCGGGGCTCCACCGCGCGCACGGCGTCCATCACCGTGGGCAGCACCGCGAGCTGGCCGTCGTCTTCGAGCAGGGCCCCCACGGTGGCGTTGATCACCGTGTGCCCCTGGGCCTTGCGCTGCGTGGCCTCGCGGTTGAGGGCGAAGATCGGGTCGTCGCTGGGACGGGCGGCGTTGCGGGCGGGGAGCAGGTCCATGAGACGGGTTCTCTGTCACGGGTGGGCGGGGGGTGTCATCCCCCCTGTTGGCGCCGCGGGCCGAACCTCCCCCCGAACGGCGAGAGGAACGGCCGCGCGACCTCACCCCCAGAGCCCCCTCTACCGACGGGCTCACGTCGGCACACATCTCCGAACCATGCTCGTTCTCGTGGCGAATTCGCGAGACGTGGCCCCCTTCCCCGGCCCTTCCCCCGCTTCGGGTTCACGTCGGGACACATCTCCGAGAACGGCTTGAATACGAGACGAATTCGCGAAACGTGGCCCCCTTCCCCGGCCCTTCCCCCGCCTCGGGGGAAGGGTGGAGAACCCCTGGCGGAGCGATGGTCCACGCGAAGGAGAGGCGGGAGGTGAGACGCGAAACGGTCTGCAATCCCAGCGTTTCGAGA
>JBILLI010000381.1:0-7147 GCA_044376155.1 Polyangiales bacterium | reverse complement strand
TACCTCATCCGCGCGGGCGCAACGACCCCGTGGCTCGCGCTCTGCGACACCAGCGACAACGCCGGTGCGTGGACCCTGGTGCTGAAGGCCGACGGCCAACGCGCCACGTTCGGGTACGACGCCCCGCTCTGGACCAACGGCGAACTCCTCGCGCCCCAATCGGCGAACCTCGACCGGGTCGAGGCGAAGTTCCAGGGCTTCTTGACCCTCCCGGTGCGCGCGATCCGGCTTCAGCTCGTGACCCCCGCGAGCTCTCCCACGGGCGCGGTGAACGCCCTCGTGCTCGACCGCCTCTCGGGCGCGCCGCTGCGGGCGGTGTTCCTCGATGGGACCTTCGTCAACCTCGCCGACCGCGCGATGGACCCGGTGTGGTCCGGGCTCGTGCCCGGCTCTGGCGTGCAGCGCAACTGCCGCCGCCGCGGGCTCAACGCGCGCTCCGACACCAACACCCACGCCCGCGTGCGCATCGGGATGATCGGCAACGACGACATGGGGCCGATGGAGTGCCGCTCGCACGACTCGTGGGTGGGCCTCGGCGGCGCGAACACCTCGACCTGCCTCGCCTTCACCGCGACCTCCGTCGGGAACACGGCCTGCGACAACGGCCCGGGCGGCGCGCGCAACCTCCTCTCGTTTGCGTACCTCTGGGTGCGCTGACGCGGCCCGGGGTAGATTCCCCGAATGCTTCGAGCCCCGCGCCTCCTGGCCCTCGCCCTCGCCGCCCTCGGCTGTCGCAGCACCGCCGCGATCAACACCGTGGACCTCGACGCCGCCGCGCTGAACCCGGGTGACCTCGGGGTGAGTGCCGACGCGCCCGCGGGGATGGACCGCGCCACGCCCGCCGCCGACGCCGCGACCCTGGACGCACCGGACCTCGACGCGGTGATGCCCTCCGACACGCCCCGCGCCGACGTGACCGACGCGCGCGTACGCACCGACGTCCCCCGCGACGCAGGGCCTCGCTGCGTGTGCCCGCCGTTGCCCACGAGCTGTCCGAGCATCCCGTCGGACACCCCCACGTTCAGCCCCGAGCCCGCGCTCCTGGAGCAGGTGCTGGGCCTCGTCGCGTGCGCGGATCAGAGCCTGCACATCGCCCTCTACGAGACGCTCTGGGACTGCGTGCCCAACGCGATCCGCGCGCGCCTCGACGCCGACCCCGACCTCACCGTGCGCATCGTCGTCGACAACGAAGACTGCCCCGTGGGCGACGGCGGCAGCCTCTGCCCGATCCGCGCGCTCGAGGGCCACCCCCGGGTGACCCTGGTCTCCGACGACCGCTCGGCGCTGATGCACCACAAGTTCATGGTGGTCGACGGCGCCCGCGTGTGGGTGGGCTCCGCGAACAGCAGCCAGCAGTCGTACTGCACCGACGCCAACGACGCCGTCGTGATCTCCGAGCCCGCCGTGGTGGCCGCGTTCGAGGGCGAATTCCAGCGGATGTTCCGCGACCGGGCGTTCGGCCCGATCGCGCCCACGGCCCCCACCACGGGCGGCGCCTACACCGTGTATTTCAGCCCACGAACACCCTCCACCGCCGCGTCGCCGTGGTTCACCGGCATGATCGCCGCGGTCACCAACGCCCGCACCTCGGTGGAGTTCATCATCTCGGCGTGGACCCGCGCCGAGCTCAGCGACGCCATGCTCGCCGCGCGGGCGCGGGGAGTGACGGTGCGCGGGATCGTGGCGCCCAACTACCTCAACGACGCCCCCGCGGTGGCGCTGCGCAACGCGGGCGTCGAGGTGCGCGTGGGGGACGTGCACAGCAAGCTGCTGCTGGTCGACGGCGAGGTGGTGATCACGGGCTCGGCGAACTGGTCCGCGTCGGCGTGGTCGAACAACGAGAACAGCCTGTGGATCCGCGACGCCAACGTTGCGTCGACCTACGCGACCTTCTTCAACCGCGAGTTCCTCCGCGCCAGCGTGCCCGTCATGGACCGCGATCGTTGACCCCGCGTTGCCCCCTCGCGCTATGCCTCGCGTCGCTCACGGGGTGCGCGTGGGGATACCGCGGCGGCCTCGACACCGCCTACACCACCCGCGGCGACGGTCAGCTTCAGGGCGGCGCCTCGCTGTACGGGGGCGTCGGCAGCACCTCGCGCGACGGCCGACGCCCGCGCAGCACGGGCGTCCTCCTCGTGGGCACGCTCACCGCGGGCGTGGACCTCGCCGCGGCAACGCCCACCCTCCACGGCCGCGGAGGACTCATGGGCTTCTCGGTGCCCGAGCACCACGGCGCCGGACCGGGCTACCACCTCACCTTCGAGGGCGGCCCCGGCGGCCGCGACGTCGGGCTCCGTCAGGCCGAGGTGATCTACACCCTGCGCGGCGGACCGCTCTTTCGCCTGCGCCCCCACACCCGCGCGCACAGCGAACCCCTGTTCCTGCTCGGCGTGGACCTCGTGGGCAACGCCACCCTCGCCCTCGATGGCACCTCGGAATTCCAAGCCTCCGTGGGCCTCGCGGTGAGCCTCCACTGGCTCCACGTCGCGTACCTTCGTCTCTGATCAACGGGACGCTTCCCCCGCGCACAGCCGTGATAGCGTCCGTCCCGTGCGTAGGGTGTTCTGGGTCTTGTTGTTCACCGCCGCGTGTGCGCCGCCGCCCGCGCGGCTCACGGGGCGCTGGGTCTTCCTCGCGTCGGGTTCGCCCGTCGCGGTCGGGCAGGCCAACACGCCGGCCATGGGCGGCCCCGTGCAGCTCCTCCCGGGCTCGCCCGCCGCGGGCGCGTGCCTCCCGCCCGCGGACTACGACCGCGCCTTCGGCCCCTCGTGCCCGCACGAGCCCGAGGGCGGCCCCCCAGGGAGCGACGAGGGCGTGCGGTGGTACTGCCAGCGTGACCTCGCCGTGCGCGTGCGCTTCGAGCGCTGCCCCAACCCCGGTCGGCTCCGCGTCGTGGAGCTCGCCGTCGCCACCGTGGACCCGACGCGATGATGTCTGACCCTCCGCCGCCCCGCCGCAGCGCGCTCCCCCCATGGCTCCCGGGTGTCCTCGGCGGGCTCCTCGCGGTCTCGCTGCTGGTGAACGGCCTGCAGCTCGCCCGCGGCCCGCGCGTGGTGGAGCACACGCGCACCGTCACCGTGGCCGCGCCGCCGCCGATGCAGCCCGAGTGCCCCGCTGCCCCCGCGTGCCCCGAGGCCGCGCCCTGCCCGGGTCTGCCCGACGCCGGCGCGCCCGTGCTCGCCGCGCGCACCCCCGGCGCGGCCCGCCCGCCGCGTCCGCCGCCCGTCGACGAGGCCATGGCCGCGCAGGGCGAAGGCGACATCAACCGCGCGGCCGAGGCCGGCGAGCGCGACCCGGTGCAGGTCGCCGCGCAGCGCACCGTGGCCAACGGCGTCGACCGCATTGTGAACTCCCGCAGCCCCGCGGCCGTGCGGCGCTTCTTTCAGCGCACGCTGCCGTCGTTCGCGAGCATGGAGTGCGCGTTCCGCGACCCCGCGTCGGCCGAGCACGTGCGGATGCAGCTGCGCCCCATGAACGCGCTGCTGCCCGTGGCCGAGCGGATGTCCGAGGCCGACCTCACCCGCTACGAGAGGGAGCTCCGATGTCCCCGCGAATGATGGTCCCGACCCTGCTGGTGGCCCTGGCGGTCACCGACTGCGCGCGCTCGATCCCCCCGCCCTGCGTAGGGGACCAGTGCCAGCAGTGGCCGCACGTGACCCTGAACTTCTGGCGCAACCAGACCGGCCGCGAGCGCAACCGGTACACCGCCGCGCTCTGCGTGCAGGTGAGCTTCGACTGCCCCGAAGAGGGCCGCCACGAGGTCTGGATCGAGCCGCAGCACCCGCGCTGCCGCCCCTACCTGAACTACGAGGGCCCCGAGTGGCTGCGGGTGGAGCGCGGGCAGGTGAGCATCCCTTGGCCCGCGCGGTGCCAGGGCCGACGGGTGGAGATGTACGTCACCGCGCAGCCCAACTTCGCGATCTGCTCGGCGGTGAACAACCGCATGGTGGTCGCCGACCGGCAGTCTCTCAGCGCCGACCTCGCCTTCGACTGCCGCTGAAACGCCCGCCCCGGTGCACGTCGACCCCCGGAGGGTCTTGACTGTAGCGTCGGGAACGTAGAGAAGCGCGCACGCGAACCCTGTTGCCGCGGTACGACCCGCGCAGCGCTCCCTCCCTTCACCTCTACGGGTGGCATCGTGGCCAACATCCCCATCGACCGCATCCGCAACATCGGCATCTCGGCGCACATCGACTCGGGCAAGACGACGCTCACCGAGCGCATCCTTTTCTACACCGGTCGGATCCACAAGATCCACGAGGTGCGCGGCAAGGACGGTGTCGGCGCCAAGATGGACTCGATGGATCTCGAGCGTGAGAAGGGGATCACGATCCAGTCCGCCGCGACCTACTGCGTGTGGAACGGCTCGCAGTCGCAGCTCGCGCCCCACAACATCAACATCATCGACACCCCGGGCCACGTCGACTTCACCATCGAGGTCGAGCGCGCGCTGCGCGTCCTCGACGGGGCGATCCTGGTGCTGGACTCGGGCAAGGGCGTCCAGAGCCAGTCGATCACCGTCGACAAGCAGATGAAGCGCTACCGGGTGCCGCGCATCGCCTTCGTCAACAAGATGGACAACCCGGGGGCGAACTACGAGCGCGTCGCGGCGATGCTGCGGGAGAAGCTCGGGCACCACGCGGTGACGATCCAGCTGCCGATGGGCGCCGAGCACGAGTTCAAGGGGATCATCGACCCGATCCTCGGCAAGGCGTTCTACTTCGAGGGCAACGACGGCGAGAAGATCCGCGAGGAGGAGATCCCCGCCGAGTACGCCGAGGCCGCGAAGGCGCAGCGCGAGAAGATCGTCGCCGAGGTCTCCGACGTCGACGACACCCTCGCGGAGAAGTTCCTCAACGAGGAGCCCATCTCCGTCGACGAGCTCCGCGACGCGATCCGGCGCGCCACGCTGGCGCTGAAGATGACCCCCGTGATGTGCGGGTCCGCGATCAAGAACAAGGGCGTCCAGCTGCTGCTCGACGGCGTCGTGCACTACCTCCCCAACCCGACGGAGGTCGTCAACGAGGCCCACGATCAGTCGAAGGGCGAGGAGAAGGTCGTCGTCGAGTCGGACCCGACGCTGCCCTTCGTCGGGCTCGCATTCAAGCTCCAGCAGGACAAGTACGGCCAGCTCACGTACTTCCGCGTCTACCAGGGCTCGGTCTCCGCCGGCGACACCATCTTCAACACCTCGAACGAGATGCGGAAGGTCCGCGTCCCCCGCATGTTCCGCATGCACTCCGAGGATCGCGAGGAGATCCCGACCGCCGAGGCCGGCGACATCGTCGCGTTCTACGGCGTCGAGGCCAGCTCCGGCGAGACCTTCACGGACGGCAAGGTCAACCTGACCCTCACCTCGATGCACGTGCCCTCGGCCGTCATCTCCCTCGCCGTCGCGCCCAAGGACCGCTCGACGGAGGGCAACTTCTCGAAGGCGCTCAACCGCTTCACGAAGGAGGACCCCACCTTCCGCGTCCACCAGGATGAAGAGTCCCAGCAGACCATCATCAGCGGCATGGGCGAGCTCCACCTCGACATCTACATGGAGCGGATGAAGCGCGAGTACAACTGCGAGGTCGTCGCGGGCAAGCCCCAGGTCGCGTACCGCGAGTCGATCACGAAGCGCGCCGAGATCAACTACACCCACAAGAAGCAGACCGGCGGCTCCGGCCAGTACGCCAAGATCATGGGCTACATCGAGCCGCTCCCGCCGGACGCGGTGGAGCCCTACGAGTTCGTCGACGACGTCACCGGCGGCTCCATCCCCCGCGAGTTCATCTCGTCCTGCGACAAGGGCTTCCGCGAGGGCATCAAGAAGGGGACGATGATCGGGTTCCCCGTCGTCGGCCTCCGCTGCGTCATCAACGACGGCGCCTCCCACGCCGTCGACTCGTCCGAGATGGCGTTCAAGACCGCCGCGCTCATGGGCTTCCGCGAGGCGTACGCCAAGGCCGGGGTGACCATCCTCGAGCCGATCATGAAGGTCGAGATCGACGCCCCCACCGAGTTCCAGGGCACCGTCGTCGGGCAGGTCACCCCGCGCCGCGGCGTCATCCTGGAGACCGTCGCCGGCGATTCCGTGAGCATCACCTGCGAGGTGCCGCTCAACGCCATGTTCGGCTACTCCACGGACCTCCGCTCGGCGACGCAGGGCAAGGGCACCTTCACCATGGAGTTCGCCCGGTACGCCATCGTCCCCAAGCAAGAGCAGGACGAGATGGCCAAGAAGTACCGCGACAAGCTCGCCGCCGAAGCCGCGAAGAAGTGAGAGACACCCCGGCGCGCCGCGCCGGGTGAAGCTCCCGAGAAAAAGGCTCGGTCCCGCAAGGGATCGGGCCTTTGTCGTCCATCCCCCAGCCGCCCGGGCTCATTCACCCCGCGAGAGACCGGATGCTGTTCTTGCTGGCGCTGGCGCCGGCTACCCTCACGGCGCAGAACCCCCGAGACGGCGATGGATACCCTCTTCTCCCTCAGCAACCTCACCGTGATGCCCTTCTGGCTGCTGATGATCCTGGCGCCAGGGTGGCCCTGGACGGCGCGGCTGCTGCGCTCGCCGCTGGTGGCCCTGGGGCCAGCGCTGATCTACGCCGCGCTGGTGCTCCCGGGGCTCGCCTCATTCCTCCCCGCCGTCATGAGCCCGAAGCTGGAGACCATCGCCGCCCTGATGGGTACGCCGCGCGTCGCCACCATCTGCTGGGTGCATTTTCTGACCTTCGATCTGCTGGTTGGCAGGTGGGTCTTTCTTGACTCTATGGAGCGCCGGATCCCCTGGTGGATCACCTCGCCGACGCTCTTCTTCGTGCTCATGCTCGGCCCCCTGGGCTTCTTGCTCTCGCTGGTCGCGAGGAGCCGGTTCCCGCTCCCCCGGGAGGGATCTTCGCCGGAAGTCGCCCGTTGAAACGCCGGCGGTCTCCGGGGTGACGGCGGTGGGGCCGTCGGTCCGCCGGCTCGGGCTGCCGGCGCGTCAGTCCTTCGGGTAGCGGCGGTTGGGCTTTCGCGGGCGGTTGTAGAGGCCACCGCTGGTGGTGCGGAGCGAGCGGCGGACGCGCTGGGCGATGGGCTCGAAGTAGCCGGCGAGAGGCTCCGGGTAGGTGACCTCGATGGATGCCTCCAGGCCATCCTCGAGGATGGTCTTCCGGAGGATGCG
>JBILLI010000469.1:0-6121 GCA_044376155.1 Polyangiales bacterium | reverse complement strand
ACCCTCGGCGCGGGGCTGCGCGTGGGCGCCCTGACCATCGGGTGGGACGCGCCCATCTTCGGCACCTTCCTCCCCGGCGAGGTGGCCTACAGCGGGGTCGCGCCGGAGTTCGGCTTCACGTGGGCGCCGGTGAACGAGCGCTACCGCGTGGGCGGCGCGTTTCGCACCGAGGTCGTCGCGACCACCGAGGTCCCCGCGCTGGCGACCGAGGGCGTGCGGCGCAGCCCCGCGGGCTGCCAACCCGGCGCGCCGGGCTGCTTCGTGGTGCCACGCAGCGTGCACCTCCCGTGGGAGTTCGACCTCGGCTTCGTCTACCGCTTCTCCGACGTGCCGTGGAACGCCCCGTGGGTCGACGCCCGCGCGGAGCGTCACGACCTCGAGGCGCGCATCGCCGCCGACCGCGCTCGACGACTCGCCGCGCGCCGCGACGACCCTGCGTGGGAGGAGTCTGAGCGCGCCGCCCGGGCCCGCGAGGCGCGAGAGCTCGCGACCTTCAGCTGGCGGCACCGCGCGGCCCGCCTCGCCGCGATTCGCGACCGCCGTCGTCGGTACCTCCTCATCGCCGCAGGGCTCAGCGTGTCGGGGCCCACCTCAAGGGGGCAGGGCATCGAGGCCTTCATCGATCAGGTCGCCCAGCCGTCGGGCCGCGGCACGGTGCTCACCCCGCGCGTGGCGCTGGAGGGCGAGGCCGTGGAGAACCGCCTGCGACTCCGGGTGGGGAGCTACATCGAGCCGTCACGCTTCGAGGGCATCGGCGCGCGGGTGCACGGGACGATGGGCTTCGACGTGCGGCTCTTTCGGTGGGACGCGCTGAAGATCTTCGACCCCGTCGACATCATGCTGTCGGGCACCTTCGACGTGTCGCACAACTACGTCGACTGGGGCGTCTCGCTGGGCCTCTGGCGCTGAGGCGCCGCTCAGTCTTCTTGCGCGCGCAGGGTGATCACCGGGCAGTGCGCCGCGGCGATGACCTCGTCGGCGACGCTGCCCAGGAGCCACCGCGCGACCCCCCGGGTGGCGCGCGTGGCGATGACCAGCGCGTCGGCGTTCACGTCCTCGGCATGCGCGACCAGGGCCTTCGCGACGTCGTCACCGACGAGCACGTGGCTCAAGACCTCCGCCCCGGCCTCGTCGGCAACGGACGCGAGCTCCCGGCGCATCTCGTTGAGGCTGGGGTCGTCTTCGCCGCGGCCCGCCACGACGTGCACGAGATGGACGCGGCCGCGCAGCGCCCGCACGAGGTCGACGGTCCACGCGAGGGCGTCGTCGCAGCGCTCGCTGAAATCGTAGGCGAGCACCACGCGCTCGAGCATCAGGCGCTCCCGACGGCGTCGAGGGCGAGCTCCACGAGGCACGGGTGCACGCGCGCGCGAGCGGCGATCTCTTCGACCGCGGGCGGTCGTCGCAGCTCGCGCTCCAGCGCCGCCGCGGCCTCGGCGATCGGTCGAATGACCGCCATGCGCCGACGGACCGCCGCCCCGCCAACCCCCGCTTCAGACACCGCGCCGTGCACCAGCATCAGCCGCTGCGCCTCGGCCACCGAGACCCCCATCCGGGCCGCCAGCGCCCGGGCCAACGAGCGCGGCGGCGCGCGGCGGGCGTGGAGCTCGCGGAGGTGCACCTGCAATGCCCGGAGCCGCCCGAGGTCCCCGGTGGGGAGCTCGAACCCCCGACCCAGCGACGCCTCGGCCCATCCCGACGCCGACCGCTGCCAGGTGGTGACGTAACGGCGCAGGTCGCTCTCGCAGCCCAGCGCGCACCATCGGTCCACGGCCTCGCCCAGGGCCACATCCGAGGCCGCGGCGAAGACCGCACCGTCGTCGGGATCGAGGCCCGCGGCGTACCACTGCGCGAAGGCCATGGCGGCGGGCCGATGACGGGCGAGCAGCTCCTCCCGCGCATCGAGGCAGCGTTGTACGGGGAAGCGCAGCGCGAGGCCCAGGGCGGTGGTGGGCGCCGACACGCGCGCGTCGAGCCAGCGCGCGAGCCCCTCGCCCAGCCATCCGCGGAGCGCGAGGGCCGCGGGGGCCGGGGACTGCGCCTCGCGCACCCGCCCCACGAAATCGATGCGCTCGCCGTCGGCGGGCACCCGCGACGTGCCCTGCGCGAGAGCCGCGGCGCGCCCCAGCAGCGGCGCGGGGAGGTCGAGGCAGCCCTCCAGGACCTCGCCGAGCCACTCCAGGGTCTGCAGCAGCGCGCTGCCCAGCGCGAAGTCTTCGGGGGTGGCGGTGGATCGTTGCGGGATGTCGAGAGACGCGTCCACGAAGCCTTTCCCTCCTCACACCAGAGCGACGAGAGCTCCAGCGGACCGGCGACGTTACCTCCCCCGCGGGACCGCGCCAAAGAATCTGCAGAACGCTCCGCGTTGCGCCGACCCCGCGGATGCGGTGTACGATTCGAGCGCCCGGCGTGTTGTCGGGCACGACGAGCGGAGTGAGGCGGCGGTGAGGCGGTCGAGGCGATCGAGGTTGGCGGCTCCGGTCGTGCTGGGGATTTTCCTGACGGGGGTGGTGGGGGCCGCGCACTGCAACCTCGTGGTCTCGTTCTCCGACTGCACCCGCGACAGCGACTGCCGCGCGGGCGAGCGCTGCAACCCCTCGCGGCGGTACTGCGAAGTGCCCATCGATGAGGTCTGCAACGGCGTCGACGACGACCGCGACGGCGTGAGCGACGCCGACGAAGATTTCGGGCACTGCCGCCTCCCTCCTGGGGCGTCGCCGGCGTGTCTTGACGGCCGGTGGCGCTGCCGCAACGGCACCACGATGCAGTGCGTGCGCCGCGCGCAGCCCGAGTCGACCGAGACCTGCAACGACGGGCAGGATCAGGACTGCAACGGCCTCGTCGACGACGGCGCCGCGTGCATGCAGAACTACACCGCCACGCGGGGCACCCTCATCGGCAGCCCCTCCCCCTCTGATGGCGAGGGCGAGGACCACCCGCAGCACCCCGTGTGCCTCGCGCCCTTCGCGCTCGACCGCCACGAGGTCACCTTCGGGGCCTTCGCGAACTTCCTCTCGACGCTCGACCGCCGCAGGCTCTCCATCGCGACGCCCACCGCGCCGCAGAACCCCACCGAGAGCTACGGGCGCTACCTGCTCTTTCGCGAAGACAACGGCGCGCAGACCCCGCTCATGCTGCTCCCCGACCCCGTCGACGCGCTGTCGATCCGTCAGGCCCAGTACCAGTTCATCCCCGTCGACAGCCGCTCGCGCAACCTCCCCGTGGTCAACGTCACCTGGTACGGCGCGGATCGCTACTGCCGATGGGCGGGCAAGCACCTGCCGACCGAGGCCGAGTTCTTTCGCGCGCTGCGCGGCTCCCCCACGGAGAACCGCCGGTACCCGTGGGGCAACGACGCGCCGACCTGCGAGCGCGCGAACATCGGCGCGGGCGGCCCCGACGGCGGCCCCTGCGTGGGCGCTCCGTGGCCCGTGGGCACCAGCCGCGCAGGCGCCACCCCCGAGGGGGTGTTCGACCTCTACGGCAACGCCAACGAGTGGATCCACGACTGGTTGAACACCAACCGCGAGCACACGGTGAACAACTACTTCGCGTCGCTGCCGCCCACGCAGGAGGCGTGGTGCAACGCGTACCCCGACGGGCCCACGGGCCCCGACGGCGGCGCGCCCATCGCGCGGCAGGGCGACGCGGGGCTCTACTGCCAGCAGTGTCGGCAGGCGCGCGGGCGGCACTACCGCACCGTGGACCTCCGCGAGGGCATTCGCCGCTGGATCGACCCCGACCGCGGCGAGCCCTTCGTGGGCTTTCGCTGCTCGCAGGGAGGCGCCGCGCGATGAGGCTCCGTCGCGCCGCGCTGGCCTTCGCCGCGATCTCGCTCCTGGCCGCGACCTCGGTCGCGCAGAACCGCACCGACCGCCGGGAGTTCGATCGCCTCGTGCGCTCGGCGGTGACGCACTACGAGCGCGGCGAGAACCGCGAGGCGATTCAAGACCTCGAGCGCGCGTACGCGATCAACCCCGCGGCGCGGCTGCTCTACAACCTCGGCCGGGCCAACGAGGCCGCGGGTGATTGGGCCGCCGCCGCGGGCTACTACGAGCGATTCCTCGCGTCGAACCCCGACCGCAGCGCCGCGCAGGTCGCGCAGGAGGCCCTCGCGGTGGCGCGTCGCCGCGCCGCCGAGGCCGAGCAGCGGGACCGCGAGCGGCGCGAGTCCGAGGCCGCCCAGCGCGAGCGCGACCTCGCCGACGCCCGTCGCCGCGCCGCGGAGGCCGAGCGCGAGCGACTGCAACAGCAGCAGCGCGCGGCCTGGACGCTGGTCCCGCCGCGCCGACGGGTCACGCCGTTGATCACGGGGATGTGGGTCGGCGCGGGCGCGGTCGGCATCGCCGCGGCGGTGCTCGGCGGGGTCTCGATGGCGGCGCAGGGCGACCTTCAGAACACCCGCGATGGGCAGCGGCGCAGCGACGCGTACGAGCTCGGCACGGCTACCGCCATCGGCGCCGACGCGGCGCTGGGCACGGCGCTGGTGATGGGCGTGGTGGGCGTGGTGCTGTACTTCACCCAGACGCCCACGGCCCCAGACGAACCCGCGCCGGCCGGGGCCCCGCGGTGACCACCCAGGGCGGCGCTCGGAGGGACGCGGGGATGCGCTCGGAGCCGGGCGTGCCCGAGATCGACGTCACCCGCTTCGAGATCCTCGAGGCCATCGGCACCGGGGGCATGGGAACCGTCTACCGCGCGCTGCAGCGCAGCGTGGGACGACACGTGGCCGTGAAGGTGCTCGCGCAGGAGCAGGCCGCGAACGTGCTCGGCCTCGCGCGCTTCGTGCGAGAGGCGAACGCCATCGCGCGCATCGCCCACCCCAACATCGTGCAGCTCATCGACTTCGGCCGCGACCACCACGGCCGGATGCTCCTGGTGATGGAGCTGCTGGAGGGCGAGTCGTTGCGCGACCTCTTGCGTCGCGCCGGCCCCATGGCGCCCGAACGCGCGGTGCACGTGGCGGTGCAGTGCCTCAGCGCGCTGCGCTCGGCCCACGCCGCGGGCATCGTGCACCGCGACCTCAAGCCCGAGAACATCTTCATCCAGCGGGTGGGCGCCGACGACCTCGCGAAGGTGCTGGACTTCGGCGTCGCCAAGATCGCCCAGGGCGACGACGTGCCCGCGGAGCACAACACCACCCAGGGCACGATGGTGGGCACCCTGCGCTACATGGCCCCCGAGCAGATCGCGGGCGAGGCGCCGGACCACCGGGTGGACGTCTACGCGATGGGGGTGCTGCTCTACGAGATGCTCAGCGGGGTCACGCCCTTCGACACGCGCGACCGCTTCGTGCTGCTCCGGCAGATCCTCACCGAGGCGCCGACGCCGCTGTGCGTCCGCACGCCGCAGGTGTCGCCCGCGTTGTCCGAGGTGGTGATGGCCGCGCTGCGCAAGGTCGCCGGGGAGCGCTTCGCCAACGCCGACGCCCTGCGCGACGCGCTGCTGCCCTTCCTCGCGCCGCAGCACGCGCGCCTCGCGGAGTTGTCCGAGAACCGCGGGGCGATGCCGCAGCGGCCGCCGGTGGGGGTCGGGGTGGAGCACCGCTCGGGGGTGGTCCGCACGGGGGCCGCGGCCGACGCGACGTCGGCGCAGCGTCCGACCGCGCTCGCGGCGGCGTCGATGCCTGCGCCGAGCGACCGACCGAGCCGCTCGCGCGTGCCCCTGGTGGTCGGGGGCATGCTCGCCGTGCTCATCCTCGCGGCGGGCGTCTTCGCGGCCCTTCGCGCACAACGCGGCGACGCTCCCCCCGGCGCGGCCGACACGACGCCCGCGCCGAGGGCGCCCGCCCCGCTCGCGCCCCCGCCTCCTCCGCCCACGGTGCAGGTTCGAATGGTGCTCGTCGACACCACGCCCCGGGGCGCGCAGGTGCGGGCCGCCGACGGCTCTACGCTTTGCCCGGCGACGCCGTGCGCGGTGCCCGTGCCGCTGGGGCGACAGCGCTCGGTGCGTGTGGTCCTCGGCGAGACGCAGCTCGACGCGGTGCTCGACGCCACGCAGGCCCACGCGTCGGTGGACCTCACGTCCCTGCTCTCGCCCCCCGTCCCTGCCCCGCGTCCCCCCGCGCCGGCGCCCCCCGCGACGGGTCGTCTGCCGCGCCGCGACCGGGTCAGAGACGATA
>JBILLI010000379.1:0-7189 GCA_044376155.1 Polyangiales bacterium | reverse complement strand
CGCCACGGACGTCTCCCGCGACCGCTGATGACCCGCTTCCCGCCGGAGCCCAACGGCTACCTGCACATCGGCCACGCCAAGAGCATCGCGCTGAACTTCGGCCTCGCGCAGCGCCACGGCGGCGTGTGCAACCTGCGCTTCGACGACACCAACCCCGCCACCGAGGACGTGGAGTACGTCGAGTCGATCCAGACCGACGTGCGCTGGCTCGGCTTCGACTGGGGCGAGCGCTGCTACTACGCCTCGGACTACTTCGAGCGGCTCTACCAGTGGGCCGAGCAGCTCATTCGCGAGGGCATGGCCTACGTCGACTCGCAGTCCCAGGACGAGATCCGCCACAACCGCGGGGACTACCACCGCCCCGGCGTCGACTCGCCCTACCGCACGCGCACCGTGGACGAAAACCTCGACCTCTTTCGCCGCATGCGCGCGGGGGAGTTCGCCGACGGCGCGCACGTGCTCCGGGCGAAGGGCGACATGCGCTCCACCGACCTGAACGTTCGCGATCCCTTGATGTACCGCATCCGCCACGCGCGGCATCACCGCACGGGCGACGCGTGGTGCATCTACCCCATCTACGACTACGCCCACGGGCAGAGCGACGCCATCGAGGGGATCACCCACTCCATCTGCACCCTGGAGTTCCAGAACCACCGCCCGCTGTACGAGTGGTTCCTGAAGTCCCTGCACATCGAGGCGCCGCCGCGGCAGATCGAGTTCGCGCGGCTGAACCTCTCGTACACCGTGCTCTCCAAGCGCCGCCTGCAGGAGCTCGTCGAGGGCAAACACGTGGGCGGCTGGGACGACCCCCGCATGCCCACCCTCGCGGGCCTGCGCCGCCGGGGCTACACCCCCGAGGCGATTCGCGCGTTCTGCGATCGCATCGGCGTGTCGCGCCGCGACGGCGTGGTCGACGTGACCCTGCTGGAGCACAGCGTGCGCGAGGACCTCAACGCCCGCAGCCCGCGGCTCATGGCGGTGCTGCGACCGCTGAAGGTGATCATCGAGAACCTCCCCGAGGGCGAGGTGGTGACCTTCGACGCGCCGCTGCACCCCGAGAAGCCCGAGCTCGGGAGCCGCACCATCGCCCTCACCCGCGAGCTCTTCATCGAGCGCGAAGACTTCATGGAAGACCCGCCCAAGAAGTTCTTTCGCCTCGCCCCGGGGCGCGAGGTGCGGCTGCGGTACGCGTGCTTCCTCAAGTGCGAGTCGGTGGAGAAGGACGCCGCGGGCAACATCACCGCCCTGCGCTGCACCTGGGACCCCACCACCCGCGGGGGCGACGCGCCCGACGGCCGCAAGGTGAAGGCCACGCTGCACTGGGTGAGCGCCGCCCACGCGGTCGACGCCGAGGTGCGCCTCTACGACCGTCTCTTCAAGGTCGAGAACCCCATGGACGTGCCCGAGGGCCAGTCGTACCTCCAGCACGTGAACCCCGACTCGCTGGAGCGCCTCACGGGCTGCAAGCTCGAGCCCCGCCTCGCGAGCGCCGCCCCGGGGGAGCGCTTTCAGTTCGAGCGCCTCGGGTACTTCTGCGCCGACGCGAAGGACCACCACACCGCCGCGCCGGTGTTCAACCGCACCATCGCCCTCGCCGACGCGTGGGCGAAGCTCTCCGCGAAGTCCTGATCCTCATCCCCCGTCGAGGGCCGTGAGGGCCTCGCGCAGCGCGCGCTCGCTCGCGTCGCGGTCCCGCGCGCTGAGCCGCAGCGCCTCCATCGCCTCGTGCACTGCCGACGGCCCGCGAGGGCTCGCGCCGCCCACGTGCCGCGCGGGCGAGAGCGCCCCGCCGCCCTCGATGAGCTCCCGAACACCCACCGTCACCGCGAAGCCGGGCGCCGCCGCGGGCGAGCGCAGGGTCTCCACCAAACGCGCGATGTCGCTCTCTCGCAGGGTGTTTTGACGCGTGCCGGGCGCGTACAGGTCCCGCGCGTCGACCATGCGCACCCCATCGCCCGCCGCGCGCCCGCGGCGCAGCACGAGCACCGAGGCGGGGATCGGCGTGCCGTGAAAGAGCCCGTGGGGCAGCGCCACCACCGCGTCGACGAGGCCCTCGCGGAGCAGCGACACCCGGATCTGCCCCTCGCGCCCGCCGCGAAAGAGCGCGCCCTGCGGGAGCACCACGGCGGCCGCGCCCTGCGCGTCGAGGGTGGCCACCATGTGCTGCACGAAGGCGAGGTCGCCGCGCCCATCGGGGGGCAGGCCGTGGACGAAGCGTCCGTGGGGATCGCCCGCAGCCTCGTCGCGGCCCCAGTCACGCAGGCTGAAGGGCGGGTTCGCGATGATCCGGTCGTAGCGATGCAATGCCTTGCGCCCCAGGAGCTTTGGCGCGCGCAGGGTGTCTCCGAGCTCCACCCGGGCGTCGGTGAGCCCGTGGAGCAGGAGGTTCATCCGGGCGATGGCCCAGGTCGCGGCGTTCTTCTCCTGGCCGTGGAGGGTGATGGCCGCGGCGTCGTGTCCGTGCGCGCGCAGGTGCTCGCCGACGGCGACGAGCATGCCCCCGGAGCCGCAGGTGGGGTCACACACCCGCATGCCTGGACGCGGGTCGAGCACCGCCACGAGGAGCTTCACCACCGCGGGGGGCGTGTAGAACTCGCCGCCCTTGCGCCCGGCGTCGTCGGCGAAGCGCGCGAGGAGGTACTCGTAGGCGCGTCCGAGCACGTCGGGGTCGGCGAGGGCGCGGCGGCCCAGGGGGAGCGGGTCGAGCGCGTCGAGGAGGGCGCGCAGGGCGCGGTCGCGCTGCGCGGCGGGGCCGAGGCGGTGCGCGGCGTCGAAGCCCGCGGCGGTGAGCACGCCCGCGAGGGAGGGGTTCGCGCGCTCGAGGCGCACACACGCGCGCTGCAGCGCCTCGCCCACGCCCGCGGTCACCTGCCGCAGCGAGGACCAGCGCGCGGCCTCGGGCACGTCGAACGACCGGTCGCCCTCGTCGGAGACGTCCGAGAGGCGCTTGAGAAAGACCGCGCCGAGGATGAGCCCGCGATAGTCCGCGGCGTCGACGGTGCCGCGCAAGGCCTGCGCCGCGGCCCAGAGCCCTGCTTCCAGGCGCGACGGCGTGAGCGTGGCGGGGTCAGGGCTCATGCGGCGCAGGAGTGTATGCCGGGCGCTTCAGTCTGGGCACCGACCCGCCGATGTCACCTCGCAATACCCGACGGAGGTGATGACGCGCGTGAGCTACGACTGGACCCCCAAAGACTTCAAGAACGTCGTCGCCAAGGTGACCAGCGCGCAGGGCGAGTCGCTCTCGGCGATGACGAAACAGCTGGAGCACAGAGGCTTTCTCTCGTGCCCGCCCCCTGCGTGGGACCCCGAGGGGGTCTATCGCGTCGCGCTCTCGCGCGGCCGCCCGGAGATCCAACGCCTCGATGACGGCGAGGCCTGGGCGGCCTCGAAGCTCATGCCGGCGCAGCAAGGGCGCGAGAAGCACCAGAAGTTCCGCATCCTCGACGCGCCGCAGCTGCTCAACACCGACCTGCAGAAGCTCTCGGGGCCCTTCGGCATCGCGCTGCTGTACCTCGACATCGACGGCTTCAAGCAGTTCAACACCCGGCACACCGAGCGCGTCGTCGACCGCACGCTGCTGCCGGATTTTCAGCGCCTCGTGGAGGGCCTCGCGAAGGGGCACGGGTACACCTACGCCGAGGGCGGCGACGAGGTGATCCTGCTGCTGCGCAACGCGAACGAGATGATGTCGCTGGCCTTCGCCGACTCGCTGCGACGGGAGGTCGAGGCGCACCCCTTCGCCATCGAGCTGACCCGGGTGCAGCTCACGGTGTCGGTGGGTCTGGCCTGCACCGCCGAGGGCTTTCACCCGCACGAGCTCCCCGAGCTCGCGAACCGGGCCAAGGCGCACGCGAAGAAGAGCGGCAAGAACGTGGTCTGCGTGATGAAGCGCGACGGCGTGCCCAAGGCCCTGCGCGTGCGCACCGAGGCCCCCGCGGGCGGCCCCGGCGGGCCGTGGCGGGGGATGTTCATCGGCAAGCGCGGGGAGTGAGCGCTCCTCAGCGGCAGACGAACTCGGTGATCAACCAGCGGTGCGTCATCGGGTTGCACGCCGCCTCGTTGGTGAGCTGCGTCCCGTTGCACACCGCGCCCGGGTACCGACAGGGCTCCACGGCGTCGCGGGAGCACGCGCTGCCCGCGAGGGGCCGCGAGGGCGGGCAGTAGTCGCCGCACATCGCGCGCGACACCGTCCACGCCCCGCCCTCGCAGGCGTAGGTCACCGCGGGCGTGCTCTCGCAGCGCCCGTAGTCACACGTCGCCGACGGCGGGCGCGCGCAGCGGTCGCCCTCCACGGGGGGCGTCGACGGGCACGGCATCACCGGGGTGGGCTCGCAGGCGATCGTCTGCAGCGCCCACCGCCCGTCGAGGCACACCGCGGCGGGGAACGACGACGACGTGCCGCAGGAGCCCCAGGTGCACGACGGCGCGCCGTTGGGGAAGGTGCAGGGCGTGCCCGGGCGCGGCGCCGTCGGCGGGCACACGGGCATCGGCGGCGGCGGATTGCAGCTCGCCATCGCCACCTGCCACCGCCCGCTCTCGCAGCGCGCGAAGGTCGTCGGCGACCCGGCGCAGTCGCCGTAGTTGCACGACAGCGAACCGACGCAGGGGTCGTCGGTGGTCGGCGCGCTCACGGGGCACGTCGGCGGCGGGGGGTTGCAGGTCGCCAGCACGAGGCGCCACGCGCCGCGCTCGCACAACGCCGTCACCGCGGGGCCCCGGAGGCAGTCGCTCCAACCGTAGTTGCAGCTCGCCGGGTCGAGGGTCGCGTCGCAGCGGGCGCCGTCGGAGGGCTGCGCCGTCGGGCAGGCGCGCATCGGCACGGGCACGTCGCAGCGAGACGTGGCCACCGTCCACGTGCGCGCCTGCGCGTCACACGTGGCCTGGGTGATGGGACGCCCCTGACAGCTCCCATACCCACACGTGCCGCCGCGGGTGATCACGGGGTCACACGCGGCGCCCGCCGCGGGAGGATCGTTGGGGCACACGGGGGTCGGGGTCACGACCGCGCCACCACACGCCGAGAGCGCGGCGCCCGCGAGCGCCGTCACGACCAGGGGAGCCCGAAGGCGAAGCGACTTCTTCATGCTCACGCCCCAGAGCAGAGAGCGTGCCGCGCAGAATCGCCCTCGCCGCAGGGCGATCGTCACCGCCGCGGGTGTGCCACCCCGTGGGAACGGTGGCACACCCGTGAAGGATTGCCACGGCGTTGCCGAACGCGCGTGCGCCGATGGTGGGTCGCCGTGAAGGGAGCGAGGCGTCTGGTCGACCTCGCCCGCGACGCGCGGGTGCTCGGTGCGGCAGCGTTCTTCGTGCGGTTCGGGGTGCATCCGCTCCGCGGAGGGGCCATCGACGGGCGGATGCGCGGCCCCTCGTCCACCTCGCGGTCATCGCCTCGATGCGTGCCGCGGCGGCGGCTCTCGCCCGACGGCCCTGCGCCGCGCACGCGCCCAGCATCCCGCTCGCCCGGTCACATCCGCTGATGATTTGGTCGTGCGTTGATCGCCGCGCCCAGCGGGAGCTGGTCGGGCGGCGGCACCGTCACGCAGCCACGCTCATCACACGCGACCGCTCGGTCCAACGCGCCCGAGCCGAGGTACACCGGCGGGCGATCACGAGGGAGCAGGGTCAGCTCGGTGAATCGGTCCGCCGCGCCGCACCCGAAGTGGAGCATCGGACGCCACGGCCCGCCTGCACCGTCAGCACCATAGACCTCGCGAGAGATCACCCGACCGTTGCTGCAGCGCAGCGACGCCCGCGTCCCGACCCGACCGAGCCGCGGCGGGAGGCGCACGGTGAGTCCGTGTCCGACGTTGTCGGGGCTCGCCTCGACGCGCATCCAGTCGGGGCGGAACAGGTACGCGCCCGATGGGGGGGCGGGCTGCGACGCCGAGACGAGCAACTCAAGCCGTCCGTCCTGGTCGAGGTCCTCGGTGGTCATCGAGAACGCGCGACCTGCCTCGGGGCCAAACGCGTCGAACGGGAGCCACCGCTCGGAGAAGCTGCCGCCGCCCTGACCGAAGAAGATCGGGTGATACCCGTCGCCCACGGGTCCCCCGAAGTAGCGCCAGAGCATCGAGAGACCAACCCTCGCCGGACGCTCCCGCTCCGCGCCGGAGACGCTCAGGGCGAGGTCGAGGTGCCCATTGTTGTCGAGGTCCTGCAGCACACCGCCCCATGCCCCGATCACCCGCTCGCGCCGCGCGAAGGGCGACCTGATCACATCGAGCTCGAAGCCGCCGCCGCGGAGCCCCCGAAAGAACATCACGCCAAGGGTCGAGACGACGAGGTCATCGACGCCGTCCTCGTCCACGTCACCGAAGAGGTTCCCCATCCCGTGGGCGTAGTGTGCGACCCCGAGCGCCTCGCTCACGTCGGTGAGTCCGGCGGCCCCGCGGCGCAGGGCAAACTGCGCGCGAAAATCCGCGGAGAGCACCGCCTCGTCCCAGCCGTCCGCGCCGCGGCGAACCGCCCCTCCCTGGATCATGAGCGGCGTGCTGGGCGTCAACGCGGGGCTCTCAACCGGGCGGAGCGATCCGTCTTCGAAGGTCCACGCGTGGAGGCGGGAGCCGGGCTCGAACCCACGCGCGAATCGGATCTCCCAATTGCCCTCGCTGCTCCGCGTCACCGTCGGGGCTTCACCAGGTGTCGCGCAGGTCTCGCAGGTCAGCTCGCTGCCCGTGCCGCCCACCACGACCATCGGCGGAGCTCCGGGCGGCCCATCCAACACGAACCCGAAGCTGAGGTTCTCCTCGGGCACTTCGGCCCGCAGCACCCGCGGGTTCGCGCCTCGGAGCAGCACACTCAGCTGTCCGTTCGTGGCGTAGAGGAGGTCGACGACGTCGTCGCCGTCGAGGTCCGCGACGCCCAACGGACAAACCTTGGATCCCTGGCCCCCGAGAGGCCGCGTCCCAGTCGGCGGCGGGACAACCTCGGTCCGCGCGGTCTCGCGCGACACCCGCAGGAATCGACCGCTGGCCGGTGAGACGAACAGGAGCCCGCCGCCGCCGTCCCCCACGAAGACCTCGGGCTGCGCATCGCCGTCGAGGTCCGCGACCGCCAGGTTGGAGCAATTGATCGGCAGTTCGAGAAAGACAGGGTGCAGCGCGCGGTGGGCGCTGGGGGTCAGGGGCGTGGCTTTCCACGTCTCCTGCGGCACATCGACCGCGGCGGAACCGCCGCACCCTGCGAT
>JBILLI010000030.1:0-23560 GCA_044376155.1 Polyangiales bacterium | reverse complement strand
TGGGTCTACCGCATCGCCGTGAACCGCGCGCTGCAGCTCGTGGCCGCGCGGCGCGCCCGCCCGGCCTCGACCCTCGACGACCCCCGCGTGTGCCTCGCCGTCGCCGTCGACGCGGGCGGCGCCCCGGGCCGCGCGCTCGAACTCCGCGAGACCTACGGCCAGCTCGTGGCGGCCTTCGACCAGCTCTCTCCCCTGCTCCGCACCACCGTGGCGCTGGTGACCCTCCAGGGCCTCTCGCACCCCGAGGTGGCCGCCGTCATGGGCTCCACCGAGGGCACCATCGCGTGGCGCATGCACGAGGCCCGCACGCAGCTCCGTCGCGCGCTGGGCCTCGCCCCCACGGCCGCCCTCGCCGTCGAGCCCGCGCGCGCCCCGAAGGCCCCGAGCGCGAAGGAGAGCACCCCCGACTCGGTGACCTTCCGCCTCGCGTTCGCCCTCGCGGCGGCGCTGTAGCGCCCTACGGGGCCTCGAAGGAGTACGCGCCGTCGAGGCAGGCCCGCGCGGCGATGCTCTTGAGCAGCTCGTCGTCGTTGTCGTCGAAGGCCGCGAGGTTCGCGCGAATGCGCCGCTGGGCGAGGTTCGCGAAGGCCGACGTGAGGTCGCACTCCCGCTGCGCGCCCGACTCGCCCTTGCGCTCCAGCGCGCGGGTGCAGCGGGCGACGCAGGCGGTGATGGCGTAGAGGTCCGTGGCGATGTCGGCGAGGCGGCGCTGGGCGAACTGCATCTCGGCGATGTCCTTGCCGTGGCGGCGCAGCACCTTGTCGACCGCGCGGGCGAGCGAGAGCACGTGCTCTTCGATCATCACCACCTCGCGGCGCAGGGAGGGATGGGCGCGGTTCACCCGCTCGCGTCCCAGCGCCGAGCGCGCGCGCTGCATCGCGAAGTCGTACATGAGCCCGAAGCCCTTGATGGGCTCGCGCATCGCCCGGGCCACCTCGGAGATCTGACGCGACGGGCCCTGCAGCCCGCCGAGGGCGATGTAGGCCCGCAGGGTCTCGTGGGTGCCTTGAAGGATCTGATAGACCCGCGCGTCGCGGAGCATGCGCTCCCAGGGCTCGTCCTGCGAGACGCCCGCGCCGCCCGCGAGCAGCAGCGCGTCGGTCGCGATGCGCGACAGGGCCTCGCTCGCGAACACCTTGGTCATCGCGCTCTCCAGGGACCAGTCCGGCACCTTCGCGTCGGCGATGCCCGTGGTGAGGTAGACCATGGACTCCATCGCCCAGGTCTCGGCCATCATCCGCGCGACCTTGTCCTTCACCATGCCGAACTCGGAGATGTTGCGGCCGAAGGCCGCCCGGCCCGAGACGCGCTCCAGGGTCATCCCCGCGAGCTTGCGCGCGGCCCCCAGGCACACCGCCGCGAGGCCGACGCGACCGCGCGAGAACACCTCCATCGCGACGCGGTAGCCCTTGCCCACGTCCCCGAGCAGGCGGTCGGTGGTGACCCGCAGTCCCGCGAGGTCCATCGCCGTGGTCGACGCGCCGCGGAGGCCGAGCTTCGGCGCCGAGGGTCGCGTGGTGAAGCCGTCGCCGCGCTCAAGCACGAAGGCCGTGAGCTTGGGACGCGCGTGGGCCGTGCGCTCGGTGGTGCGGGCGATGACCACGGCGACGTCGGCGATGCCCCCGTTGGTGACCCAGATCTTCTCGCCCTCGAGGGTCCACACGCCGCCGGGGCGCAGCGTGGCCTGCGTGCGCAGCCCCCCGGGGTCACTCCCCGCGCCGCGCTCGGTGAGCGCGAAGCAGCCCACGGACTCTCCGCGCGCCATGGCCGGGAGCCAGCGCGACCGCTGCGCGTCGGTGCCGAAGAGCAGCACCGCGTTGGCCGAGAGCATCCCGTGCACGAGCACCGTCACGGCGGCCGATCCGTCGAGCGCGCCGAGCTCCTGCAGCACCCGCGCCTGCGCGGTGAGCGGCAGGCCCGCGCCGCCGAAGCTCTGCGGAATGCCCAACCCGAACGCGCCGCTGCCGCGCAGCCCCTGGAGCGCCTCGGGCGAGAGCGTGGCCTCGCGGTCCGAGCGGGCGGCGTCGAGCACGGGGGCAAGTCCGCGCATGCGGTCGACGAGCAGCGCGGCGTGGTCGCGGTCGGCCGCGGTGGGCTCGGGGAAGGGCAGCACCATCTCCTCGGGGATCGCGCCGTAGAACAGGGATTTGGTGAAGCTCTCCTCGATGGGCATCGCCCGCGCACCCTACGGGAGCCGTTCTGTCACGCGCAACAGCACACTGCGCCCGGCGCGCGCCCCTCTCCCCCCATGGACGCCCGTGGCACCCCTGCGCTCCACTGCGCCCATGACCCCTCACCCCGACGACCTCCTCGCGGACGCGTGGCACGCCGCGTGGCGCTTCTCGGCCGAAGCGCACCACGGACAGAAGTTCCCCGGCACCGAGCTCCCGTACAGCGTCCACGTCGCCTCCGTCGCCGCCGAGACGCTCCTCGGGCTCGAAGGCGCCCCCCTGAACGACCGCCTCCTTGCGCTGCAGTGCGCGCTGCTCCACGACGTGCTCGAAGACACCGGGGTCTCCGCCGAGGCGATCGGCGCGCGCTTCGGCGACGCGGTCCTCGCAGGCGTGCGCGCCCTCTCCAAAGACCCTTCGCTCCCCAAGGAGGCGCGCATGGCCGACAGCCTGCGACGGATTCGCGCACAGCCGCCCGCGGTGTGGTGCGTGAAGCTCGCAGACCGCATCACCAACCTCGACGCCCCGCCGCCTTACTGGTCCGACGAGAAGATCGCGGGGTATCGCGTCGAGGCGGGCGAGATCCTCGCGGCGCTCGGCGACGCCTCGGAGCGACTCGCGACCCGGCTGCGTCGCCGCATCGCGGTCTACGGCCGTTAGCCCCTCCGCCCTCCGCAGCGCACCGCGAAGAGCGCGAGGGCGTTGTCCATCGTCTGCGCGCCGAGCGGGTCCGCCTCCACGCCTCGCGCCGCCGCGGCGTGACGGATCACCGTCACCAGGTCCCCAGGCTCCCCGCGCACCACCCCCGCGACGGGCTGATCGGGCGCGTCGGTCTCCAACAGCAATCGATCCGCGGGCGTGGCCTTCAGCGCCTCGACCGGGCGGCGCGCCCGGGGTCGCGTGATCGCGCCGCCGAAGGCGAGGTGCAGCCCGAGGTCGAGGTATGCGCGTTGGTGCTCGGTCCCGCCCGAGTAGCTGTGCACCACCCCCGCACGCGACGGGAGCCCCTCTCTCCCAAGCACTTCGAGCGCCTCGCGGTGCGCCCCGCGCACGTGCAGCACGAGCGGGAGATCCGCCCGCACCGCCACCCGAAGGTGCGCCGCGAGGACCTCGCGCTGACGATCGAGCGACGCCCGCGCGGGGTCGAGGGTGCCATCGAGGCCGCACTCGCCCACCGCCACCACGCGACCATCAGGGTCACCGAGCCACCCGGGCAGCGCGTCGAGCGCGTCGGCCACGGCCGCGTCGTCGAGGTCTTGCAGCGCGTAGGGATGAATCCCCAGCGCGACCCAGCGCGACCCCGCACGCGCGACGTGCAAGGTCTCCGCCCAGTGCGCGGGTGACACCGCCGGGATGAGCGCGCCGCAGACCCCCGCCCCGGTCGCGCGATCCCACACCGCCTCGCGGTCTGCGTCGAACGCGGGGAGATCGAGGTGGCAATGGCTGTCAAACGCGCGCACGGATCACCGCGCCGTGCACACGTACGCGAGCAGCGCGCCGCGGCGGTCGGGGGGCTCGAGGTGGTCCCCGCGCGCGCCCTCGGCGGGGGGCGGGCGAAACGCGCTGGTGCGCCACGCGACCTCGAAGCCATGCGCGCGGAGCAGCGCCAGGGTCTCT
Source organism: Polyangiales bacterium (assembly GCA_044376155.1). Taxonomy (GTDB): domain Bacteria; phylum Myxococcota_A; class Polyangia; order Polyangiales; genus JAWKRB01. The sequence goes on along the minus strand of JBILLI010000030.1, from coordinate 19,772 downwards.
TCGGGGAAGAGCTGCCGCTGCGTGAGCGTGAGCACCTCGCGGGCCTCGGGGCGCAGCACCGGGGTCACCGTGAGCCGCACCGAGAGCACCTGCGCGTAGGCGTCGTACGAGAACTCCTCGCGCAGCGTCACCGCCTCGCCCGAGTCGGGGTGCACGAAGCGCGCGCTCTCCAGCGAGGTCTCGCGCAGCAACGCGGGGTCGGGCAGCCATGCATCAAAGACGAATCGCCCCCCCGGGGCGAGGTGCGCCCGCACGTTCGCGAAGAAGGCCGCGAAGTCCTCCGCGGTGTGCAGGTGCGCCACGCCGTTGAAGGGGCAGGTCACCAGCGCGAAGCGTCTCTCTCCCCGCCAGGTGCGCATGTCGCCGTGGTGCGTCGTGACCCTCGCGCGCACGCCCTCCAGCTCCCCCGCCAGCCGCTCGCGCAGGGCGTGGAGCATCGCCTCGCTGGCGTCGACGCCCGTGACCGACGCGCCGTCGCGCGCCACCGGGAGGGCCACGCGCCCCGCCCCGACGCCGAACTCCAGCACGTGGTCCACGCCCCGGGCGAGCGCGCGGTAGAAGGCCACGTCGTCGCGGCGGTCGGCGAAGAGCAGCTCGTAGACCCGCGGGCTGTCGTAGAGCACCCGACGATCAACCCGGGATCGAGAGGCACCCGAAGAGCACCTCGACGCCGCGTCCATCGCCGCGGAGCTCGGTCTGCGCGCGCTCGCACGAGCTCGGGCAGAGGAACACCCGACGGGGGTTGCGCGGGTCGTCGAAGTACCATCCCCCGCTGCTGCTGCACGCGCTGGCCCCGCCCACGCGCCCGAGGGTGACCCGGGTCTCGCCGCGCAGCACCACGTTCACCCGCTCGGGGTCGAGCACGTTGCCCGCGGGCGCGTCGGGCACCGAGAGGTCACACGCGATGCGCGCGCTCTCTTCCACCGCGGTGGCCACGCGCTCGAAGAAGGGCCCCCACGCGCTCGCGCCGTCGCAGATCCGCGCGCGGGCGCCGCGGGTGCGCCGCACGAGCTCGTTGTAGACGATGCCCGCGTTGGGGGGTGTTCCCCCCGAGGGATAGGTGCACGCGCGGTTCGGCATGGCCTCCGAGAGCCAGCCGTAGATCCCATGAAAGACGTAGCCCGTGAACTGCCCGTTCCAGGTGGGATGGAGCAGCCCGGGGGGCAGGGTGAAGCTCCCGCTGTAGGGGTTTCGCCCGCCCTCGAAGTTCTCGAAGATGTCGGCCGACATGCGGGCGTTGTCGTCGGTCACCACCACGAAGCTCTTGGTGGCGTTGGGCCGCAGGAACTCCCGCCACGGCTCCCCGCCGCGCTCGCGCCCCATCTGGTAGCCCTCGGTCTGCGCGAGGGTGCCGAGGAGCTGCTCCAGCGGTTGTGTGCTGCGAATGTCCACCGCGGCGTGGAGGAACCTCGGGCCGTTGCCGCACTGGCTGTTCCCCGCGAGGGGAGCCGGGATGCACACCGCGTAGCGCTGCCCGCCGTTGACGGTGATCTCGGGCGTGGGGCTGCGCAGCGAGAGCATGATCACGCGGTAGTCGAGCCCGCGGTCGCCCACGAGGGTCGCGAAGCGGTTGAGCCCCGCGGTCACCTCGCGCACCGCGGGGGCCATGCTCACGGAGTTGTCGACGACCCAGATGATGTCCACGGGCTGCCGCACCACGGGCGCCTCGGCCGCAGCCGCGGAGCACGCCGCGTCGGGGAGCAGGGTCACGTCTCGCGGCGCGACGACCACATCGGGGAGGCTGGGGCGGTCTTCGACCAGCGCCGCGTCGGACCTGCCGACGTCATCCGCCGTCCCGCCGTCCGACGGGGCGGTCGCGTCGCTCGGGGTGAAGAAGCGGGCGTTGCTCGCCTCGCACGCCGAGAGCGTCATCGCGAGGAGGCACACGCTGATGCTTCGCATGGTGCCTCGACAACTACCCCCATCTCCCCCCCGCGTCGACCGCACATCGCTGCCGCAGCCATGCTTGTCGCGCGTCTGTTGCGCGGGGGGCCCCAGGAGGTGGGTGTGAGCGCGCGCCTGGGTGAGCGCACCCCGATGTCCCCCGCGCGACCGACCATGCTCGACGAATGCCTCGACCTCCTCCGCGCCCTCGATGGCGTCTCCCAGGACCGGCGGTATCATCCCGAGGGCGACGCCCTCTACCACTCCCTCCAGGTGTTTCAGCACGCCCGACGCGACACCGACGACCCCGCGCTCCTCGCCGCGGCCCTGCTACACGACGTCGGCAAGGCCCTTGCCGGCGCGGACCACGACGTCGAAGGCGCCGCGCTCCTCGACGGCTTGATCCATCCCCGGGTGGTGGTTCTCGTGCGACACCACCTCGACCTCCTGCGCGCGCCGGGCCTCACCCGCCGACGCCTCAAGAACACCACGCTCTTGCGCGACCTCGAGCTTCTCCGCCGCTGGGACCTCGCCGGCCGCTCCCCCCACGCCACCGTGACCTCTCCCGAAGACGCCATGCACCACCTCCGCGCGCACGCGCACACCCTCCACCCCGACGCCCTCGACGGCGCACCCCACCATGACCCGGAGGCCCTCTTCCGCTGACCCCTCGCACCGCGTGGTCCTTCGCGCGGACCTCAGCCACGTGCCCGACGACCACGCCCTCTGGCGCAGCGAACCTGACGACCCGCCCCCGCACGGCGACGCGACCCTGCGCGCGTTGATCGAGACCACCCTCACCCCACGGCAGCGAGACATCGTGTCGTGGCACTACTTCGAAGGGATCTCCCAGGGCGACATCGCGCGCCGCCTCGGGGTCTCGCAGCAGGTGGTGCAGAAGGCCCTGCACGGAGACTCCCGCGACGGCCGACGCGTGGGCGGGGCGCTCCAACGGCTCCGCGCCGCCCTCACCCGCTGATGGCCCGGCACGGACCCGGCGGCCTCCGCGGCGCCATCACCGCCGAGGCCGCGAGACTCATGGTCGAAGAGGGCGTGAAGCAGTACTTCACCGCGAAGCGCATCGCCGCGAAGCGCCTGCTCGGGCGCGTGGAGGCACGGCGCGTGCGCTACCGCCCTTCGGAGCTCCCGAGCAACGGCGAGATCCGCGACGCGGTGCTGGCCCTCGCGGCGCTCATCGAGGGCCCCATGCGACAGCGCCGCCTCTTCGCCATGCGCATCACCGCGCTGCGCTGCCTCCGCGCGCTGTCGGAGTTCTCCCCGCGCCTCATCGGCAGCGTGAGCACGGGGCACATCCGCCGCGGCAGCGACATCGACCTGCACGTGTTCACCGACGACCTCGACCCGCTGTTCGACCGACTGCGCGCCCTGCGCTGGCCGTACACCACCGAGCGCGTGAGCATCCTCAAGGGCGGCGTGGTGCGGGAGTTTCAGCACGTGCACGTGGCCGACGACTTCGAGGTGGAGCTCACCGTCTACGAGCGCCGAGAGCTGCGCGTGCGCCCCCGCAGCAGCACCGACGGGAAGCCCATCGTGCGGGTGAAGGCCGCCGCGCTGGAGGGGATCCTCGCGACGGAGCACCCTGCAGAGTGGCAGCGCTACCTCGCCGACGGCACCGTGCCCGACGCCGATGCGGGCGACGACGACGGACGCGTGCACGACCTCTCCACCTGGGACGCCCTCTGCGACGACGACCCGCCCGACCCCGAGGACCTCCCCACCGCCGACGAGCTCGCGGGCGACGACGCGCCCTACGACCCCCTCCCGGGCTTCGAGCGTGTGTGAGCGCTCAGCGCCCGGCGTCTTCGTCGTCGGGGCGCAGTCGAAAGGGGTAACGCACGGTCATGCGCCCATCGCCCTCGGGGCGCAGAAACGCCACGGTCATCATCGACTCGCGCATGCACGTGAGGAACTCGGCCTCCTCCAGCCCCGCGTCGGGAACGCCGCCGTCGTTGGGGACCATGCGCGCGTCCTCCACCAGCCCGCCGTGGTTCGCGTCGGCGACGATCTCGAACTCCATCACCAGCCGCCCCGCCACCCCGGGTCGTCGCCGCAGGAGAGACTCGTAACACTCGCCGGCCATGGGCACGAAGTCCTCGCGGATCCTCCCGCGAATGAAGTCCGCGCGCAGCGTCCCGGTCCGCGGCGGGATGGGCGCGTTCGCCCCAGGCTCCGCCCCGGTTCCCCCCGCGGACCACGCCCGCACGATGGCCGCGCGGATCTGCGCACGCACCGCGCGGTCTCGCACCGAGGCGGGGCCAGCATCGCGGGCTGGCGTGATGGTCGCGCCATCTCCTTGCGCCGCAAGGTCTTCTCCTCGCTCCGGGGGAGCCTCCACGGTCGACTCGGCGCGCGGACCGGTGTTGAGGGGAGAGCCCGTCGGCGCGCGATCGCCGCCTCGCAGCCGCCACGCCAGGACGGCGATCAACACCACCGCCCCGAGGATCACCGCGCGCGACCTCGCGGACACGGGCTCGCTCAGCGCTTCTTCACGGTGACCACAGGGCGCAGGATGGCCTTGCCGTCCTTGATCGCGACGTCAAAGGTGACGTCGGCGCCCTGATACTTCTCGGTGAGCTTGGGCAGGGTCTCTTTCACCTGCTTCGCCACCTGCTCGAAGCGCACCTCAGAGGTCTCGCCCGTGGACTGACGCGCGGCGATGAAGCGGTCGTAGAGTGCACGCACAGCGCCGTCTTCTTGCGGCGCCGCGGGGCGAGCCGGCGGCGGCGGGGCCGAGGGTCGGTCGCCCGCGCCCGCGAGGGGACCCACCGACGGGCGAGGCACGGCGCCGCCGCGCAGCCCCGCGAAGGCCGAGATCATCGGTCGCCGAGCGGCCTCTCCCGGCGGCGGCATCGACGGCATCGGGATGGCGGGACGTCCTGGCTTCGCGGGCGCGCCGGGGTTCCCTGCGGGCGGCGGGTTGGTGAAGCCGAAGTCGACGAAGCCGTCGTCGGGGGACCGCTCGCGGCCGCCGTCGTCACCGAACATGTCCTCGGGCATCTCTTCGGCCGCGCCGCGTCCGGCGTGGCGGGTGCTCTCGTCTCCCTCGGCCGCCGCGGCGGCATCGGCGATGGCCTCCAGCCGCGAGAGGTCGGTCTTCTTCTTGGGCATCGCAGTGCCCAGCCGCTGCGCGCGCAGCACGTCGCGCTTGAGCGTGCCCTCCTCGATGCGCCGCAGGATGCGCCCCCAGTAGGTCTGGTACGTGGTGAAGCGCTGCACCAGGGAGTTGAAGCGAAAGCGCTGCCCCGAGGAGCGCAGCTGCTCGCGGTGCATGAGCTGAAAGCGCCGGTCGACGTCCTTGCGCTGCACCCACGGCACGGCCTTCTCGATGCCCGTGAAATACTGCTCGTACTTCACCCTGAGGCGCTCCAGTCGGCCCTCGAGCTCCTCGAGCTCCTTGTGGACTTCGTCAGGCGTCACAGCGGCGTGATCACGAGGTTGTCGAAGTGAACGCGCACGTCCCAGTCGTTGAACGCGAAGAACTCATGGCCAGGGCCCGCGAGGGGATCGGGGTCGTCCCACTCCAGCATGGGTTGCCCGTCGACCGACCACTTCAGGAGGTTCCCGCGGCGCTCGATGTCGAAGCGGTAGTGGCGGTTCACCTCCACCCGCGGGCCTCGCCGCACGCGGCGGTCGGCGGCGTGCTCGTCCATACGCGCGATGACGTTGAGGCTGTTGAACCAGCCGCCGAAGATGATCACGTAACTCGTGGCCGTGTAGCTCGCCTCCCGCGCGAAGGACTCGCCATCGCCGTAGACCTCACACTTGAGGTCACCGTTGGGCGACTCGCTCCACGCGTCGAACGCGATGTGCGCATTGCGCGGCAGCCGCCGACGGAGCCACAGGGGATGGTTGCGCACCCCCTGCCCCACCAGCGAGCCGTTGGCGACGCGCCAGCCGGGGCCGGTCTCGCGCCACTCGGGGCCGATGTCGGCCCGCTCGAAATTGTCGGTGAACCGATCGCCGATGGCGGGCGGCCGCCGCGGCGGATCACACGCCGCCCAGGGCAGCGCCAGCACCACCGTCGTAGCCATGGCCGCGAGAACACCAACCGCGTTGCGAAAAACCGCTGCACGCATCGTCTTCGCGACGCTACCACAGCGCCCGCGCGGAGGGCGACGAGACTCTCTCGCCCGCGCCCGACGAGGCGATCAGCCGTGGCGGCGGTTCGGGCGGGGGGCCGGGCGGCGCGGGGGGCCGCCGCCGAAGTCCCGGGGGTCACGGGGCTCGGGCGCGCCGCGCAGGCGCTCCATGCGCAGGCCCTTCTCCTTGCGAATGGCGCCCTCGAGGTGCTCCGCGAAGGCGGGCGCGGCGCCCTGTAGGATCTCCACGTGGGTCTCGGTGTCGAGCACGCGAATCGCGCCGATGTCGGCGCTCGAGACCCCGCCCACGCGGCAGAGCATCGGGAGCAGCCAGCGGGCCTCGGCGCGGTCGCGGCGGCCGAGGTTCACCCGGTACCACGCGCTGCCCATGTCCTCGCCGGGGCGGCGCGGCACGAAGGGCGCGGCCTCGCGCTGCTCGATGGTCTTGAACGACGGCAGCGCCGCGGTGAGCGGGAGCTCCGCGGGCTCGGGGAGCTCGCGACGCAGGCGGGCGACGAGGCCGGCGACGAGCTCCGCGGCGTGGCCGCCCTCGAGGAGGGTGCGGGCGATCTCGCGGTCCTCGTCGGTGACGCCCTCGGCGCACTCCCGCGCGGCGGCGGCGAGGCGCTCGCGGTCGGTCGCGGCGATGGTGTCGGCGGTGGGCACGGGCTCCCACTCGGCCACGACCTTCACCGCGCGCAGCAGCGACGCCGCCACGCGCCGACGCTCGGCGGGGACCACCAGCACGCTGGTGCCCTTGCGCCCCGCGCGCCCCGTGCGCCCGCTGCGGTGCTGCAGCGCGCTGGGGTCGTTGGGAAGGTCGGCGTGGATCACCAGGTCCAGCGCGGGCACGTCGAGCCCTCGCGCGGCCACGTCGGTGGCCACGAGGACCTTCGCGCTGCCGTCGCGCAGGGCCTGCAGCGCGCGGGAGCGCTCGGGCTGCGTGAGGTCGCCGTGCAGCGCCTCGCAGCGAAAGCCCCGCTCGCGCAGGCTCGCGGTGAGGTGCGCGACGCCCTCGCGGGTGGCGCAGAACACCAGGGCCGCGGGGGCCTCATGGTGGCGCAGCACGTTCACCACGGCGCGCTCGCGCTCGCGCCAGGCGATCACGTGGGCGATCCAGGCGATGTCGGCGTGGGCCTCGGCGACGGGGGTGGCGGCGACGCGCGCGGGGTCCTTCTGGTAGCGCGAGCCGAGGCGAATGACCTCGACGGGGAGCGTGGCGCTGAACATCAGCGTGCGGCGCTCGGCGGGGGTGGCGTCGAGCACGCGCTCGAGCTCCTCGCGAAAGCCCATGTCGAGCATCTCGTCGGCCTCGTCGAGGACCACCGCCGAGAGCGCCTCAAGGTGCAGCGTGCCGCGGTCGAGGTGATCACACAGACGTCCCGGGGTGCCCACGACGAGGTGCGCGCCGCCCTCGAGCGCGCGGGCCTGCGGGCCGAAGGGCACGCCGCCCACGCACGCCACCGTGCGCAGCCCGGTGCCCGCGAAGAGCCACTGCAGCTCGCGCTCGACCTGCATGGCGAGCTCGCGGGTGGGGGCCATGACGAGGGCCTTGGGGTGCCCCGCGGGGCCCGCGCGGTGCTCGGGCGAGGGCAGGAGCAAGGGAGCGAGGGTGAGGCCGAAGGCCACGGTCTTGCCCGAGCCCGTGCGCGACGACACCAGCAGGTCGCGACCCGCGAGGGCGGCGTTGAGCACGTCGGACTGCACCGGCGTCGCTTCAAGGTAGCCGCGGGAGGTGAGCGCGTCGCGCAGCGGAGCGGGGAGATCGAGGTCGGTAAAGCGCATGTCGCGGCGCCTCTAACACGTTCGCGCGGGGTGTGACGCCCCGCGCGTCGGGAATCGTCCAGCAGCGTATGTTCTCCCTGTGCGCACCGCGACCGTCCTCGCCCTCACGCTCCTCGCCCTCGGCTGCACCCACACCCTGCGGGTGCCCGCGCCCTCTCCCGGCGGTCCCGGCGCGCGCCTCCCGCCGCCGTCGCCCTCGCGCATCGACGCGCCGGTGAGCGCCGACCTGCGCGAGACGCTCCAGGGGCTGGAATCGACCGTGCCGCGGGAGCTCGGCACCGACGGTCAGTACCGCAGCGTGGGGCCCTTTCCCGCCTCGGTGCGGTACAGCGTGCGCCGCGGCCCGTTCCGCTTCACGCCGACGCAGGGCGGCCTGCACGCCGAGGCCACATTGGAGTTCTCCGCCGAGGCCTGCGTTGGCGCGGCCCTGGGGCTACCGATCCCATTTCTGGGCGGCGGCTGCGCCCCGGTCGGGAGCTGCGGGATGAACGGCGAGTCTCCGCGTCGGGTGGTGATCGCCACCGACACCACGGTGCGGCTCGACCCCTCGTGGCGGCTGGTGGCCGAGACCGTCGCCGCGGCGCCGCGCTTCCTCGACCGCTGCGAGCTCACGCCCTTTCACATCGATGTCTCGGGGGTCGTGGCCGGGGTGGTGGCGCAGGAGGTGCGCGCGGCGACGGCGCGTCTCGACGCCGACGTGAACGCCCGGGGCGACCTCCGCGCGGTGGCCGAGCCCCTGTGGCGCAACCTTTCCCAACCCATGGAGCTCGGCGAGGGTGCGTGGTTGGCGCTGTCCCCGCGCTCGGTCGCGGTGTCGTCGTTCACGCTCGACACCGAGCGCGCCAGCGCGAACGTGCAGGTCACGGCGCTGCCCGTGGTGACCGTCGGCGACCGCCCCGCGGTGGAGGCCACGGCGCTGCCCGACATCGCGGCGGCGGGCGATGCCCGCGAGGGATTCCGCCTGAGCTTCGACGCGACCGTGGGCTGGGACGAGGTCTCGCGCCTCGTGGCGGAGCGCTTTCGCGGGCAGACCCTCACGCTGGAGGGCCACCGGGTGCTGGTGCGCGAGATCCGCGCGGTGCCGCACGGCCACGCGCTGATGTTCCTGCTCGACGCGCGCTTCGAAGACGGCGCGTTCGCGGGGCAGACGGCCACGGTGCACCTCGCGGGGCTGCCGGCCTACGACGCCGCGCGCCGCGAGCTGGTCGTGCGCGAGTTGGACTACAGCCTCGAGACCCGCAGCGCGATGCTGGAATTCGGCGAGTGGTTCCTGCGCGGATCGCTCCGCGAACAGATCTCCGCGCAGGCGCGCTTTCCGCTGGGTGACCGCATCGAGCGCGTGCGCACGAGCGCCGCCCGGGCGCTCACGCGAGAGCTGGGCGGCGGCACGCGGATGGAGGGAACGTTGGGCGAGGTGCGCCCCGGGGGCGCCTACGTGACGGAGCGGGGCGTGGCGCTGCGGGTCGAGGTCGAGGGCCGGGTGCAGGTCACGCAGGACCTCTCCTCGTTGCGCCTCACGGGGCGCTGACCGCGGATCAGTCCGCGACCTCGCGCTCGCCCACCGCGCGACGCAGCCGCGCGAGGGCCTCGCGCAGGTCCACCGCGGCGTTCACCACGGCGAAGCGCGCGCGCAGCAGGTCGGTCTCGGCGTCGGTGAGGTCTGACGAGATCGCGCTCCCGATGAGGAAGCGCTCGCGCCGCACGCGGTAGCTCTCCTCGGAGGCGACGATCTGTCGCCGGGCGGCCTCGGCGGCGGCCGCGGCGGTCTGCGCGCCGATGTACGCCGCGCGCACCTCCATCTCGAAGCCCTCGCGCATCTGCTGCAGGCTCGCGCGCAGCGCCTCCTGCTGGTGCTCCACGCGGGCCGCCTGCTGCCCCGCGACGAGCGCGCCGGTGGGCGACCAGGTGAGCTGCAGCGTCGCGTCCCACGTGGTGTTGAAGTCGGGGGTGTTGGGGACGAAGCGCTGGTTGGGGTTCGCGATGTCGACGTTGAAGACCCCCGCGAGGCTCGGCCAGACGCCCGCCCGCGCCGCCCGAAGGTTCGCGTCGAGGGCGCCGCTCTGTCGCTCGAGGCTCGCGATCTCGGGTCGGTCGCGCCACGCGCGGTCGATGAGCCCCGCGAGGTTCGTGGGGAGCGCGGGCGACTCGTCGAGGGACTCCCCCAGGGTCAGCGGCCCCTCCCCGGGGATGTGCAGTCGCTGACGGAGCTGCGCCTCGGCCATGGTGACCCCTTCGCGCGCGGCGATGACCAGGCGCTCGGCCTCGGCGAGCTGGGCCTCGACCCGAAGGAGCTCTACGCGTGCGACGGTGCCGGCCTCGACGAAACGGACCAGGTCCTCGCGGTGCCGGGATGCGGTCTCGGCGCCCTGCTGCGCGACGGCGTGCTGGCCGCGCGCTCGCAAAAGCTCATAGAAGGCCACCCGCGCCTCGGAGCCCGCGGTGTTGCGCGCGGCCTCTTCGTCGAGACGTCGGGCCTGCTCGTTGAGGCCTGCGGCTTCGTACACCCGCGCGAGCCGCAGGGGGATGTCGGTGATGGGGATGGTCACCGTCCCGCGGATGGCGATGTTGTCGAGGATCACCGGGAACGAGAAGCCCCCGGAGCCCGGCGGGAGCATGGTGCCCGTGGGGCACTGCAGCGCGCCGTTGGCGCCCGTGGGGAGCTGGGAGAACAGCGCGCCGCCCTGGCCGATGCAGGTGCTCGGGCCGAAGCTCAGGCGCGGCTGCTCGATCTCCGAGAGCCGGGTGTACCGCGCCGAGAGGTTGATCTGCGGGATCATCGACAGGGCCGCTTCGGAGCGCGCGGCCCCGGCGGCGTCGACGTTGGCCCGCGCGGCGCGCACGGAGAGGCTCGTCGCGACGGCGCGGCGGGCGGCCTGCTCCGCGGTGATCCCGCCGGGCTGCGCGCGCAACGCCTCCGGGAGCTCCACGGGCGGGGGCGGCGGGACCACCGCGGGCGAGGCGCTCGGGGTGGGGGTCGGGGAGGTCTGGGCCTGCGCCGTCGACGCGACGAGCGTCGCGGCGAGGAGCGTCAGCGCGGTGCGGGTGCGAATCATCCGTCAGCGTCCTTTGTCTTCACCAGCGCCGTCCCTTGCGACGGCGCGCTCGATCAGGGTCACGAGGGTCTCGACGGCCTCGAGATAGCGCTCCTGCTCGTCCAACGAGAGCGCCGAGAGGATCAGCTCGCTGCGCGCCCGGAACTCCTTCGCCCGCTCGCGCATCAGCGTGCGCGCCGTGGCCGTCACCGCGATGCGCACCGCGCGACGGTCGGTCGCGTCGCGGCGCTTGCTCACCAGACCCGACCGCGCCATGCGCGCGATCATCTCGCTCAGCGTGCTCTGCGCCCCCCGCGTGCGCTCCCGCAGCGCGCTCAGACTCAGCGGCCCCTCGTCGTCCAGCAGGCGCAGCAGCATGTACTGCTGCGGCGTGAGGTCGACGGCGCTGCAGTGCGGGCTCGCCAGGCGCAGCATCGCGCCGAGCATGCGCTCCATCATCGCCTGCAGGCGGTCGAGGCGCTGCTCGATCATCGTGCGGCGCCGGGTCGAGGGGCTGGAAGAGTTTCCATCGCGGTCCGATGCTTTCGAGGCGGAGAATGGATCGTGGCCCGAAAGAAAATCTCTCCACGGCCCTTTCCGAAAGACTCTGGGCCACTATCGTCTCGCCGTCGAGAGCCCGCGAGAGAAAAATATCGTAGCCCGATTGATCTTCCGGCCGCGACGTAGCATCCAATGACCCAGGCGCGCACACCGCGCGCTTCACCCCCGCAGCTCCCGAGTGATCGCCCCATGACCAAGTCCTCCCTCTCCCGCGCCGCGCTCGCAGCCCTGCTGCTCGCCGGCTGTCACGGCCCCAGCGGCGCGCCCGAGGTCACCCCCGCTCAGGGCGCCTCGGCGGCGCCGATCCGCGTCGCCACGGCGCTCACGCAGGCGCGTCAGGTGCCCGACGTGCTCCAGGCCACGGGCTCGCTGGTGCCCGACCAGATGGCGCAGGTCACCCCGATCGTCGGCGGCCGCGTCATGCAGACCTACGTCGAGCGCGGCGCTCGGGTGCGCGAGGGCGACCCCCTCATCCGCCTGCGCGACACCGACTACCGCACCAACGCCGCCGCGGCGCAGGCGTCGGTGGCGCAGGCGCGGGCGCGGCTGGGCCTCCGCCGACGCGCTGCGACGCGCGCAGACCCTCGTGGGTCGCGGCTCCATGAGCGACGCGGAGTACCAGCGGGTGGTGGCCCAGGCCACGGCCGCCGAGGCGCAGCACCGCGCCGCGATCAACGGCGCCCGCGCGGCGTACTACCAGTACCAGCAGGCCCGCGAGGTGGCCTCGCAGGCCGCGCGCAACGTCGCCGACTCCGTCGTGCGCGCGCCCTTCTCGGGCGAGGTCTCCGAGCGCATGGCGACGGTGGGCGAGTACGTCGCGCCGCAGCGCGCGGTGGTCACCCTGGTGCGCGTCGACCCGCTGCGCATCGAGATGCAGATCCCGCAGGAGCGCTTCTCCGCCGTGCGCGTCGACCAGGCCGTGGAGGTGCGCGTCGACGCCTTCCCCGACCGGGTGTTCACCGCCACCGTGCGGTACATCTCCGCCGCGGTGCGCGCCGACACGCGCTCCCTCGTCGCCGAGGCCGTGATCCCCAACCCCGACGGAGCCCTGCGCCCGGGGCTCTTCGCGACGGCGCGGGTGAACCTCGGCACGCGGCGCGCTGCGGTGGCCATCCCCGCCCGCGCGGTGCGCTCGGAGGCGGGCGCGCACCGGGTGTTCGTGGTGGCCAACGGGCGCGTGTCCGAGCGGGTGGTGACCATCATCGACCGCAACGAGCGCGAGGTGCTGGTCGAGCGTGGCGTGACGGCGGGCGAGCGGGTCGCGATGGAGCGCCTCGACTCCCTCGCCGACGGCGTCGCGGTGCAGGAGTAGGGAGCGACACATGCAATGGCTCGCAGCGGTCTGCGTCCGCAGGCCGGTCTTCACCTGGGTCCTGATCCTCGCGCTGGTGGTGGTGGGCTTCGCCAGCATCCGCGGCATCGGCGTCGACCGCTTTCCCAACGTCGACTTCCCCGTCGTGCTCGTGACCACCGTGCTCCCCGGCGCATCGCCGGAGCAGGTCGAGACCGAGGTCAGCGACAAGCTCGAAGAGTCGATCAACTCCATCTCCGGCCTCGATGAGCTCCGCTCGGTCTCCTACGAGGGGCTCAGCGTGGTCATCGCCCGCTTCGACCTCGACAAAGACACCTCCGTCGCCGCGCAGGAGGTCCGCGACCGCGTGAACCGCACGCTCTCGCAGCTCCCGCAGGGCATTCAGCAGCCCCGCGTCGAGCGCTCCGACCCCGACGCCGCCCCGGTGGTGCTCGCCGCCGTGCGCGCGCGTCGCTCGATGCGCGAGGTCACCGAGTACGCCGACCGACGGCTCCGTCGACAGATCGAGTCGCTCAACGGCGTCGGCGGCGTCACCGTGCAGGGCGGCCTGCGGCGGCAGATCAACATCGTGCTCGACCCGCAGCGGCTCGCGAGCTTCGGGCTCACCGTCGCCGACGTGCAGCGCACCCTCGCGATCCAGAACGTCGAGATCCCCGGGGGCGAGGTCGATCAGGGCGACCGCACCTACACCCTCCGCGTGCAGGGCCGCGTGGAGAGCGTGCTGGAGCTCAACGACCTCGTGGTCGCGCAGCGCGGCGGGCTGCCCATCCGCGTGCGCGACGTGGGCCGCGCCGAAGACGGCGAGGCCGAGCCCAGCTCGATCGCGCAGCTCAACGGCGAGAGCGTGGTGGTCCTCGCGGTGCGCAAGCAGTCGGGCACCAACACCCTCGCGGTCATCGACGCCCTCAAGGAGCGCATCGACGAGATCCGCCCCACGCTCCCGCCGGGCTACACCATCGAGGTCGTGCGCGACGAGGGCGAGTTCATCCGCAACGCCGTCGGCGCGGTGAAGGAGCACCTCTTCATCGGCGGCCTCCTCGCCGCCCTCGTGGTGCTGCTCTTCCTCTGGAACGGCCGCTCCACCCTCATCGCCGCGCTCGCCATCCCGACGTCGATCGTCGCGACCTTCGCGCTCATCAAGGCCATGGGGCTCACGCTCAACGTGATCACCCTGCTGGCCCTGACCCTCGCCGTGGGCATCGTGATCGACGACGCCATCGTGGTGCTCGAGAACATCTACCGCTTCATCGAAGAGAAGGGGATGCCGCCACGGCGCGCGGCCATCCTCGCGACCCGCGAGATCGGCCTGGCGGTGCTCGCCACCACCCTCTCGCTCGTCGCGGTGTTCCTCCCCGTGGCGTTCATGGGCGGCATCGTGGGGCGGTTCATGAAGTCCTTCGGCTTCACCATGTCCTTCGCGATCATGGTGTCGCTGCTGGTCTCGTTCACCCTCACGCCGATGCTCAGCGCGCGGTGGATCAAGCCCTCGGGCAAGGCCCGGCCGCAACATCCGTTGCACGAAGAAGAGCCCGACGACGACCTCGACGCCGAGTTCTCCGACCCCGCCCCCGAGGGCCGCCTCATGGAGAAGGCCGCGTACGCCCAGTGGCGCGCGGGCACCCGGGTCATCCCCGACGAGCACGCCCACGGCGAGCACAGCGGCGGCGGGCTCTACCGACGCATCGAGGGCGCGTACCTCAAGCTCCTCGCGTGGTCGATGAGCCACCGCTGGGTCGTGGGCGGCCTTATGGCGCTCACCTTCCTGTCGATGATCCCGCTGGGCAAGGCGGTGCAGAAGAACTTCCTGCCCATCGACGACGAGTCGCGCTTCGACGTGGTCATTCGCGCGCCCGAGGGCACCTCCCTCGAGCAGACCGCGCTGCTCTCCGAGCGCATCGCCCGCGACGTGCGCGCCCTCCCCGGGGTGTCGCACACCGTCACCACCACGGGCTCACCGCCCGGTGACCCCAGCGGCCGCGGCCCCAACCAGGCCAACATCTTCGTGCGCCTCGTGGCCGCCACCGCGCGCGCCGACGACCAGATGGCCATGATGGACCGCGTGCGCCGCGAGGTGCTCCCGCGCTTCGCCCGCGAGAACCTCCGCGTGCTCGTGGCGCCGGTGAACGTCTTCGGCGGCGGCGCGGCCGACAGCGCGCCCATCCAGTACGTGCTCAAGGGCCCCGACCTCAACCGCCTCGGGATCTACGCCCAGCGCATGCTCGAAGGCGTGCGGCGCATCCCGGGCGTGGTCGACGCCGACAGCACCCTGGTCACGGGCAAGCCCGAACTCGTGGTGCGCATCCGCCGCGCCCGCGCCGCCGACCTCGGCGTCAGCGCCCTCGACATCGCCAGCGCGCTCCGCATGCTCGTGGGCGGGCTGCAGGTGTCGACCTACAACGAGGGCGGCGAGCAGTACGAGGTCTGGGTGCGCGCCAACCAGGCCGCCCGCGACCGCGTCGCCAGCATCGAGAACGTCACCGTGCCCACGATGACCCCGGGGCGCTCCGTGCGGCTCTCGGAGCTCGTGGAGATCGTCGAGGCCCGCGGCCCGAGCAGCATCCAGCGGCTCGGTCGGCAGCGCATGGTGACGATCTACTGCAACGTGCGCGCGGGCACCTCCGAGGCCACGATCATCAACGAGTTCAACCGCGTTCGCGAGACGCTGAACATGGACGCGGGCTTCTCCGCCGAGCTCGCGGGCCGTTCCAAGGAGCTCGGCCGCGCGGGGCAGAGCTTCGCCATCGCGTTCATCCTCTCGCTGGTGTTCATGTTCCTCGTGCTCGCCGCGCAGTTCGAGAGCTGGATCCACCCCATCACGATCCTCATCTCGCTCCCGCTGTCGGTGCCCTTCGCGCTCTTCTCCCTCGTGGTGCTGCGGCAGTCGGTGAACATCTTCTCCACCCTGGGCATCCTCGTGCTCTTCGGCATCGTGAAGAAGAACTCCATCCTCCAGGTGGACCACATGCGCGACCTGCGTCGACACGGGCTCTCCCGCGCCGACGCGGTGATCATCGGCAACCGCGACCGGCTCCGGCCCATCCTCATGACCACCCTGGCCTTCGTCGCGGGCATGATTCCCCTCGCGGTGTCGACCGGCGCCGGACAGGGGACCAACCGCGCGATGAGCTCGGTGATCATCGGCGGGCAGACGCTCTCGCTGCTGCTCACCCTCATCGCGACGCCGGTGGTGTACTCGTTCTTCGACGACCTCGCGCACTCGCCGCGCATCGCGCGCATCGGGCACCTGCTGCTCACCCCGGTGCGCGTCCTCGACGGGCTGTTCACCGCCAAGACCCCGCCGCCGCCCCCGTCTGACGACGAGGTCACGCGGGTGCACAACATCCCGCGCTCCTGACGGCGCCTGGCCTCGCCTGGCCACGCGAGGCGCCACCTCCCTCCCTCACGTTCCCGCGCAAAACCCCCGCGCACGGCGGTTGCTGGTAGGCTCCGCCCGTGCGCCCGCTGGCCCCCGCGCTCACCGCCTTCGCCCTCGTGCTCTCCCTCCGGGGCGAGGCCGCGGCGCAGGGTTGGGCCGAGCGCACGGGGATCTACTTTCGCAGTGGGGCGGTGCTCGCCTCCCTCGACCCCTCGGCGCTGCTGTTCACGGCCGACGCCCCGACCACCGTGCGCACGGGCATGCCCCTGGAGTTCACGGGCAAGCAGCTCGGGTGGACCCGCACCGTGCTGGTGGGGGGCTCCCTCGGGGTGGCCCTCGACGCCCGTTGGTTCTACCTGCGCATCGGCGCCGACCTCTTCGAGGCCCCGGAGATCACCGCGCAGCCCGCGCGCTACCGGGCCCAGGTCTTGAGCCTGGCCTGGGCCGCGGTGGGTCCGCGGTATGCGTTCGGCACCTTCGCGGTGCACCTCGGGGCGCGCCTCGGGGCGGCGGTGATGTCCCTGCGCTCCGAGAACGGCGGCGGAGAGTACACCGCGATCAACGGGGCCTACGCGGGCGAGATCGGGTTTCAATGGCGCCCGCTGCGCTGGATGCAGTTCGACGCCGTGGTCTCGCAAGACTTCGCCGCGGTCGGCGCCACCACCGTCACCCTGGCGCTGAACCTGGGCTGGTCCCGCCCGCGCTGATCATCCCGCGGTCCCGTCGCTTGGCACCCGCGCGCGCATCGGCATAGAGTCCGCGCAACCTTCGCGGATGGAGCGCCCCCCCATGTCCTTGCGTCATCACCTGCTCGCATCGCTCTCGCTCACCCTCGTCGCCTGCGGCGGCGCAGTGGTCTCTCCCACCAGCGGCTCGGGGAACGACGGCGGCGCAGATGTGCCGGTGCTCACCGACGCCCTGATGCTCAACGACCTCCCCATCGCCGACGACCGGGGAGGCCCCGGCCTCGACGTGGTCACGGGGCAGGACGTGCCCGTGGTCGGCCGAGACACTGTCACCCCCGTCGACACCCGCGTGCCCCGCTGCGGCGACCGGATTCTTGACCCCGGCGAGAGCTGCGACGACGGCAACAACACCTCGGGTGACGGCTGCAGCGCCATGTGCCGCTTCGAGATGCGCTGCGGCGACGGCATGGTGAACCCCGGCGAGGTCTGCGACGACGGCAACAACCGCTCGGGCGACGGCTGCCGGTCGGACTGTCAGTCCAACGAGACCTGCGGCAACCGCATCGTCGACATCTCCCGCGGCGAGGTCTGCGACGGCACCCCGGGCTGCGGCCCCGACTGCCGCACCATCGCCTCCTGCGGCAACATGCGCGTCGACCCCGGCGAGCAGTGCGACGACGGCAACACCGCCCGCTGGGACGGCTGCGGCCCCGACTGCCGCGTCGAGCAGGCCACGGTGCTCAACCGCCTCCAGATCGCCGCCGACAACGGCCGCGTGGGCTGTGACTTCAGCGGCGACCGCGTGCCCGACAACGCTTTCGGCCGCGCCCTCGGCAGCGCCGTGGGCATCCTCAACTCCTTCATCACCTCGCCCGTCTCGAACGGGCAGATCCTGCTCCAGCTCTCGTTCCTGAACCTCACCGATCCGCGCGGGCAGAACCTCCCCGACACCCGCGTGGGCTGGGTGCTCGGCGCCGACGCCGACGGCATGGTGCAGAACAACGGCAACCCCGGGAACGCCCAGTTCGTGCAGCGCGGCTCGCTCAACGCGATGACCCTGCTGCCGCAGGCGTCGTTTCAGTCACGCGCCATGGGCGGGGTGATCGACGGCGGCCCCGAGGACATCGAGCTGAACTTCGGCAACACGGGCATGGGCGCCATCGGGTTCCGCGTGCAGCGCGCGCGCATCAGCGGCACGCTCGTGGCCGACGACACCCGCATCGTGGAGTTCCGCGGCGGCGTCCTCTGCGGCGCCATCCCCGCCCGCGACCTCGCGGCCATTCGCAACCCCGCGGGGATGATCCCCGGCGGCGGCGGGAGCTCCGGCAACAGCACCCTCCTCGAGGCCATCGTCGGCGGCCAGCGGATCATCATCCTGAACATCGGCCCGCAGCAGCCCGACGTCGACCTCGACGGCGACGGCCTCGAGCGCTTCGAGGCGACCATGGGCGGCGTGGGCAGCCCCCCGGCCATCACCGCGTGCATCGACGGCAACGGCACCCGCATCCCCGGCAGCGCGTGTGTGATGGACCCGCGCATGGCCGACGGCTTCACCTCGGCGTTCTCCATCGGCGGCCCGTGGATCACCCTCCGCGGCGTCTCCGGCGGCGGCGGCGGTGGCACCGGCATGGGCACGGTCGACGCGGGCGTGCGCACCGACGGCGGTCGCTGACCCGCTCACCCGGCGCGCAGGTAGTCCTCGGTCAACCGCGCCACCTGCGCGCCCACGCTCATCCCCGGATCGTCCTTCCAGCCCGCCACGCCCTCTACCCGCAGCGCATCCAGCGTGACCCGCAGCCACTCGCCCGCGTGGGGATTGCGGTGCCAGTCCTCGTCGTAGCGCGCCCGCAAACGCTCGCGCAGCACCACCTCGCCGCGCGCCCCGAGGGCCCGCTCACCCCAGCGTCCGCCCCAGGGCCCGCCAGCGTCCATCGCCGCGGTCACGAGGTGCGGCGCCCACGACGGCGGCGGCGCGATGCCCCACGCCCGGGTCACCGACTCCTCGAAGCGCGCACCCAACTGCGGCGCGCGACCCAGGGCGTCGCGGGTGAAGCGCGCCATCACCGCGTCCCAGCGCAGCCGCGCGACCTCGGCGTGGAGGGTCTCCACCCGCACGCGCTCGCGGGCGAGGCCATCGAGCTGCGCGGCCCGCTGCAGAAAGGTCTTCTCGTGCGCGAGCCGTCGTCCGAGGGCGTGCAGCACCCCGTCGGCGAAGCGGTCGACCCCGCGGCGGTGCGCCGACCAGAGCCCCCGCGCGGCCATCGCGCCCGCGCACAGCGACCCCCCGCCGAGCACCTCGGCCGCGTCCCACGCGGTGGGCGACGGGCGACCCATCAGCCACGCGCGCCCCTCGGCGGCGTCAACCAGTGCGTACACGCCTTCTCCCTGCGCCGATGATGCGCCGAGGTGATCCGCGACGCCGCGCATCGCCGACTCGATCCCCACGCGGGACCACCACCCGAACGCGAGCGCGCTCCACGTCGCCGGCGGCACCTCGCGCAGCAGCGACGGCGCCGCGAAGGACCGCACCCGATCGCCCCATGTGAGCCGCGTCGGATCGAGCTCCAGCGTGCGCAACACCCGTTGATCCAGCTCGCGCCAGAGGTCGTCGGTGGCCGCGAGGAGCGCGTCGACGTCATCTGCCGCCGGCGCGTGCACGTCGCGCAGCACCGCGGGCAGCGCATCCATCGCGCCGCGCAGCGCGTCGACCACCGACCGCGCCGCCGTCGCCACGTCGCCCAACCGCGCGGTGTACGCCCCGAGGAGCGCCTCGCGTCGGGGAGAGTTTCGCTCAGCGCCCACCACCGAGCGAATCCCTTGCAGCGCAAGGGGTTGTGCCTCTTCGCGGAGCACCACGGGGTGCTTCGCGCGGGCCTGCTCGTGACGCGCCCGGGGCAGGCGCAGCGCCGACTCGATCCACGCCTCGGCGACGAGCGCGGCCGCGGCGGGATCGAGCGGGAGCACCGTCGCGGCGTCGAGGGCGAATCCCCGCGTGTCGGGCAGCGGCGGCTTCGGGCCCTCGGGGCGTCCCGCGAT
>JBILLI010000378.1:0-7201 GCA_044376155.1 Polyangiales bacterium | reverse complement strand
GACCCGATGGCGACCCTCGCGGGTGCACCCCTCTCTTGCAGCTTCGCTGCGGGAGGGGGGCCGGGGGAGAGGGCGTACTGCCCCCACGGGTGCACCCCTCTCTTGCAGCTTCGCTGCGGGAGAGGGGCCGGGGGAGAGGGCGGACTACCCCCGCTGGTGGCCGCACGAGATTGCGCATCCCTTGGGGGACGCTCGTCGTGACGGTTGATGCCACGTAGATTCAAGCCGAAGCGTCGCAGCGTACGGATCCCTGCTTACAGGGTAGCCCCGGGGTTCACCCCGGGGCGGGAGACTGGGCCGATCGTAAAGGCTCGCGCGAGCTTCGACGCATGGCCACAGGCTCGGATCCCGTCAAACGCTTGATTCACAGAGTCTTCGTGCGCCCCCCGCGGCCCCACGGTGACGGTTGAGACCACGAGAATGCAAGTCCACGCG
Organism: Polyangiales bacterium; assembly: GCA_044376155.1. Taxonomy (GTDB): domain Bacteria; phylum Myxococcota_A; class Polyangia; order Polyangiales; genus JAWKRB01. The sequence goes on along the minus strand of JBILLI010000378.1, from coordinate 6,766 downwards.
GTAACGAGTACGGATCCCTGGTAAGGGACTCACCATGAACACCACGAGAACCCGCTTCGCCCTGTGCCTCTCCTCGCTGCTGCTCTCGTCGGCGGCGTGGTCGCAGGCGCCGACGCCGCAGACGCCGCCCGCTCCGGCCGCCGCGTGCACGTGGGCCGACGGGCAGGACCCGGCGGGTCCGCGGGGGGACACGGGCCGCGGCGTGAGCGACTGGCGCGCGCACTTCGCGTACATCACCGCGGGGACGCGGGCGGGCACGGCGGCGATGGTCTTCGCGCGCTTCGAGGCGCTCCGCGGTTGTCTGTCGGCGGGCGACTTCGCGCGGCTCTACGCCGACATCTCCACGCAGATCGCGTACTACGGTCGTCGCGGCGCGGGGTGGCTCGATCGCCCCGACACGCGCGCGGGGGCCGACGGCGGTCGCGGGATCGCGTCGTATCAGGCCCACTACGACTTCGCGGCCGACGCGTCGCGCGGGGCCACGGCCTCGGGCTTCGTGCGGCAGCGTCTCACCGACCTCAACGGCACCCTCTCAGCGGACGCGTACGCGCACCTCTACGCCGACGTGTCGATCCTCGTCGCACGCTATGGGCGCCCGCACTGATCGCTCGTCCTCGCGCCGCGTCACGCTCGGCGCGTGAGCACCGCCAACGCGTCGGCGGGGAGCAGACCGTTCCCAGGGGGCAGTCGGAGCGGGGTGAAATCCGTGGAGCCCACGCCCGGGTGGGGACCGTTCGCCGCGCGGGTCACTCCAGCGCGCAGCCGCGTCGCTCCTCGAGCGCGTTGCGCGCGCTGAAGTAGCTCCGCAGCGCCGCGTGGTCGATCGGCGACCGACCGCCGGGCCCGAGGGCGTTCCACATCCCCTGCGTCGGGTGGATGAGCAGCGCGCCCGGCGCGGGCGCGTCGAGGGGGTGCATCGCCGGGGTGTCGAAGGCGGCGGCGCCGCGGGCGAACCAGACCTGTCCTTCGAAGATCCTGCGACCGTCGAGCTCGGCGACGAAGATCGCCATGTCGAGGTCGTGTTCGAGCCGGCGGGTCGGCGCGCCTGCGCGCCCGCGGCGGTTCGCGGCCGCGGCGGTGCGGAGCCGCCTCGCGCCGTCCTCCGTCAGCACCAGCCGCAGGCAGAGCGCGGGCGCGTAGTCTGTGATGAACCGCGCGACGTCGCCCCCGCGGAGCACGATGGAGAACTCGTCCGGCGTCAGTCTCCCGACGCGCTCACGGAGCGTCTCGAGGTCGTAGTAGGGCGCGGCGGTCGAGGGCGCGAAGCGGATCGCGAAGCGGCCATCGTCCGGCGGAACCACGACGACGCGCGGGCGCGACGCGCAGCACACAAGCGCGAGCGCGAGCGCGAGGGCCGTCGCCGATCGCCACGAGCGCGGTGTGGAGCCCGAGGAGAGAGTCGGCGCGCGCCAGGAGCTTTGTCTCACCCCGAAGGTCTCTCACGTCGCCGCCCGGCGCGCGCCCCCCGCGAATGAGATCCCCGCGTCCCGCCACGACGTCGCCGCCCCCGACACGCGCGGCCTTTGCGGTCGCCGAAGTCTCTGTGTCCCAAGCGGTTGCGACACGCACGGCCCTCTTGCATGGCTCGCGCGCAGCCCCGTCACCGTGTCGCCCTCCACACATCGGTGGCGACCGCAGCGGGGAGAGCGACTCGGTGGAAGGGCGCGAGGGCAGCGGCCGCACGGAGCGCGGGGGAACGGCGTGGTGGCGGGACGCACCGAGCCCGGCCGCGAGACGCTCCGCCCGTGGGTCCGCCCGACGCGCCTGGCGGTCGTGAAAGACGAGCTGGGTTCGGTGTCGTCCAACGTGCGTTGCGCAACCCTCCGCTCGCCCGCGCCTTCGAGGCCGTGCATCGCATCGTCCAAGAGCGCCTCTCGGGCGATGACGTCTCGCCGCTGCGCCACCGCGGAGCACGTACCGCGTCGACGCTTGACACCCCAGGACTCGACCCTATCCTGTCCCAGTGACACACTCCCTCCCGCTCGCACCCGACGTCCTCGAAGGGCCCCGCACCCGCATCGCCGTCTATGGGAAGGGCGGGATCGGCAAATCCACCGTGTGCTCGCACCTCAGCGTGATCTACGCCGAGGAGGGCGACAAGGTGCTGCTCGTCGGCTGCGACCCGAAGCACGACTCCACCCTGCGCGTGGCCAACGGCGCGGTGACCACGGTGATGGGTCAGCTCGCGCGCAACCCCAACGGCATCCGCCCGTCGGCCTTTGTGACCGAGGGGCGCTTCGGCATTGACCTCATCGAGTGCGGCGGCCCTGAGCCGGGCGCAGGCTGCGGCGGGAGGGGCGTGGCGAAGATGTTCGACATGTTCCGCACCGTGCGCCTGCTCGACAACGGCCCGTGGAGCGCGGTGGTGTTCGACATCCTCGGCGACGTGGTCTGCGGCGGCTTCGCGGCGCCGCTACGCAAGGGCTTCGCCGAGAAGGCCTTCATCGTGACCTCGGAGGAGGTCATGTCGCTCTACGCGGCCAACAACGTGGCCAAGGCCATCAAGTCGTACGGCGACAACGGCGTGGCGCTTGGGGGCATCATCGCCAACCTTCGCGAAGACAGCGGCCGCGGGCTGCTGGAGAACTTCGCCCGCGCGCTGGGCACCACGCTCGTGGGGACCATCCCGCGAGACCCGTTGATCCTTGAGGCCGAGGCGCACATGAAGACCGTGGTGGAGCATCGCCCCGACGCGCCCATCAGCGCGATCTACCGCGACCTCGCGGCGCGGGTGAAGGCCATCGACCCGGCGACGCTCAAGATCCCGACGCCCATGGAGGAGTCGGAGTTTCAAGCGTTCATCGTTGAGAACATGCGCCGCTCCTGAAGCACCCAGTCGAGGGCCCTTGAACCAGGACGCATCGGAGCTTGAGGGGACGGAGGCCTCGGTTCTGCGCGCGTTGAGCGCGCGGCTGGGCGTGAGCGAGCCGGCGCGCATCGCGGGCGCGGCCTGGGCCGACCTCGGGTTGTGGATTGATCTGATCACCAGCGCCGGCACGCCGCATCGCGTGTTGATTCAAGACACCCAGAGCGCCCGCGAGGCCTTCGTTCGCTCGACGCACCTCGCGTTCAGCCTCGACGGGTCGGGCCCGGCGCCCGCCGCCGAGGCGCTCGTGCGCGCCGTGGCCGCGCGCTGCGCGAAGCTCACCTGGGCCGAGGTGAAGGCCGCGGTGCCACCCGCCTCGGGGAGGGACGCGCCGCGCGGAGGCGCCGCGGAGGCGCCGCCCCCGGAGCGGTCGGGTGAGGCGGTCTCGGTCGGGGTCACGCCCGACAGCCCGGCGAGCGCGGCGACGAACACCGAGGTGGGCGCGCTGCCCCGAATGTTCGGCATGCTCGGTCCCACCGACCGCGGGCGGGGCCGACGGCTCGCGGCGGCGGAGTGGCGCGACGAGCGAATGCTGGTGGAGATCGAGACCCCCGGCGCGCCCGCGGCCTCGTTGTTTCTCGAGGCCCTTCGCGAAGACCGCCCCAGCTATCGACGCACCCCGCACCTCGCGATCTCGTACGAGAATCGGGTGTTCACCCCCGCGCTCGCCGGGGTCATCGACGCGTTCATCACATCGCTCGGGAGCATCACGCTCGACGATCTGCGCGAGGCGCTGCCGCCGGCGATGCACTTCGCCGCGGGAGACGGCAACGACGCCGAGCCGGGGACCTTCTCGGCCAACGACTCCGTGAGCCGGCAATGGCGCGGCAAGGAGCAGTGGCACCGCTTCTTCGCGTCGCGGGAGCTCGATCGCAACGTGCAGAGCGCGCTGAAGCTCGCGACGCGCTTCATCGAGGTGGAGCACGGCGACCGCGAGTGCGGCTTCGCGAAGCTCATCACCCGACACCCCGTACCGAGCTTCGTGGACTACCCCTGGCGGCGCGAGCCCGACCCCCATGACGCCACCGAGGCCGATGTGACGCCGGTCACCTACACCACCGACATGGACGAGTCCGACGCGGTGATGGGCGGCCTGGTGAAGCTCGAACGGCTGCTGGAGGGCGTGCGCAACAAGCACCGCGGCGAGAAGGTGCGGGTCAACGTGTGCTGCCTGCCGATGGTCATCGGCGACGACTACGAGCCCGTCATCGATCGCTTCTCGGAGGAGCACGACCAGCCCGTGGTGTTCACCACGCAGGAGACCCACGAGCCTGTGCACGGGTACGCCGGCGTGCTGGTGATCCCCTTCGAGGGCCGAGGGCCCGCCGCCGACGGGATCAACCTCGTGGGCTACGGCGATGGCCGCGACGCGCTGGAGCTCGAAGACCTGCTGCGCGCCGCGGGCATTCGCCCGAACGTACGCGTGCTGCCCGACGCCACCGACGCGCGGCTGGAGGGCTACGCCAACGCATGCGCGCAGGTGTTCCTGCCCGTCGCGCCGTGGCGAAGCCTGTACACCTCGGTGTTCCGCAAGCTGCCGCTGCGCTCCATCGAGGCGCCCCCGCCCTTCGGCCTGGAGGGCACGAGCGCGTGGCTGTCCGTCGTGGGCGAGGGCCTCGGGGTCGCAGCGGACACGCAGCGGGTCCTCGACGCCGCCCGGGTATCTCTGTCACCCGCCTGGGAGGCGCTGCGCGCCGAGGCGAGCGGGCAGCGCGTGGGCTTCGTGCTGGACCGCTCGGAGCTGCGACGTCTGCTCGACGCCGAGCGGATGATGGGCGTCGCCTTGCTCCCGCTGCTCGACGAGATGGGGTTCGGCATCGACCTGCTGTGCTTCGACGGCGAGTTCCCCTGTGAACGGTTGGCCCGCAATGCCCTCGAGGCGTTGCCCCGGCATTCGCAGCACCGCGTGGAGAGCTTTCGCGACCCCGCGTCCCTCGCCGCGGCGCTGCGTCGCTCTGAGGCCTTCGCGTTCTACACGGAGTACCGCTTCGACCCGCGGCTGACGCGCGCGGGCAAGGCGCAGTTCTCCTGCGCGACCTTCGAGAAGGGTCTGCACGGCGCGCTGCGCTCGCTGCGACGCATGCTCGACCTCGCGCGCCTGCCCTTCTACCGTCGCTACGCGGAGCATCTCACGCCGCGCGCGCGGGCGCTCACCCCGGCGTAGCCACGGAGATTTCATGTCGAACGAGCTGTTGAGTCGACACACGCAGCCCTTCCTCCTGGGTTGCTACCTCGCGACGAACGCGGTCCCTGACGCCTACCTCATCGTTGATTCGCCTGACTGCGCGTTCTTCAAGGCCGAGCTCGTGCACGGCAGCCATGACCTGAGCTCGACGCTGCTCGACTGCGGCGGCGCGCACCGGATCCTCCACACGCGCAACGACATCAGCGAGATCGTGGGAGATCGCCGGGGCGCCATGGCAGAGCTCATCGACGCCGTCTCCGCCTCGGCCGACGCGAGCGTGGTGGCCGTGTCGACCATGCCCATGGCCACGGTCACCGGCGTGGACTACGAGCAGCTCCTGCGGCTGGCGGCGCGGCCGGGCAAGGCGATGCTGCACATCCCGTCGGGGTCCATGTCGCTCGACTGGCTCGACGGGTACGCGCGGATGATGTCCGAGCTCGCGCGCGAGATCGAGCTCCCGGTGGTGCCGACGAGCCCCGACACCGTCGCGCTGATCGGGGTGATGGTCGATCGCACGGAGCCCGACCAGCTCGCGAACGTGCTCGAAATGACACGGCTGTTGTCGGCCATGGGACTCAAGACATCGGCGGTGTGGTTCTCGGGAACGCCCTGCGCAGAGCTCGCAAAGGTCGCCGAGGCTGGGACGCTCTTCTCCCTGCCCTACGGGCGCGAGGCGGCGGAGGTCCTTGCCGGGCGCACCGGGGCTCGGGTGGTCCCCCTGGAGCTGCCGCTGGGCCTCGCGGCGACGGAGCGCTGGCTCACCGCGGTGGGTGCAGCCCTCGGCCTCGAGGACCGTGCGCGCGCGGTGATTCGCGAGGAGCTCGCGATGGCCGCGCCGCGGCTGGAGTGGATCGTGCCGCAGTGGTTCCTGGGGCGACGCTTCGTGCTGGTGGCCGAGCCTCACGCCGCGCAGTCCATGGTGGCGCTGCTTCGCGAGCTCGGCGCGGACGTCTCCGCCGTGGCCCTCACCGCCGCGACGTACCATCGCTCCGCGGAGGAGATCGTGCCCGGCGCGGGCGCGCGCCCCGTGCTCTTCGAGGCGCCATTCTCAAAGCTCCAAGCGCTCATCACAGAGACCTTCAGCAGCGCCGAGCCCGCGGACCTTCTCATCGCCGACGGTCGGCTCATCGACCGCGTGGCGCGCAAGGGGATCCCCTTCTTCGAGATGGGATACCCGTCGTTCTTCTCACACGCCACGACCGACACGCCGATCTACGGCTTTCGCGGCGCGCTCGCCTTCGCGAGTGCCATCGCCAACCGGTTGCACCTCGCGCAACTCATCGGTTGGTCCTTCGGCCGCGGGCCGTCAGCGGCCCCATAACCTCCTTCCGCCCCACCGTGAGGCGCTCCTCGCGCACCTGCGCCAGCGCGCGCGCAGTCGTCGGGTATGCCCGTCATCGCGCTCCGTCGGCCCCGCGGCGTCGGGAGTTGTCTCGCCGCCGCGCGTCGGTGTAGCGGTCTGCGACCATGGAGACCGCTGCCCCCGCCCCCGTCGACCTCGCGCGCGTCACCTCCGCCCGCCGATCGCTCGGGGTGCTCCTCGCGCTCGCGGTGCTCCTCCCCGCGGGGTGCGAGGCGCTCTTCGCCCGACAGTCGCGACGTCTCGAAGCGCTTGCGGCGCAGGGGCAGACGACCGCGGGCGTGGTCATCCGCGCCACCGCCCAGAGCACCGAATACCGCTACGAGGTCAACGGTCGCGCCCACACGTGGAGCGT
>JBILLI010000029.1:0-23566 GCA_044376155.1 Polyangiales bacterium | reverse complement strand
CGCAAGCGCTACCCGCGTGGGCGCGTCGTAGCGCACGTGCAGGGTGGTCCCCTCCAGCACGGCGGTGAAGGTCGGGCCGGGCGTGCAGCCGTGCCGGATGTTGCGCACCTCGAGCTCGATGCGGTCGGTGCCGAAGTATCCGTGCGCGCTCGCGCCGAGCCGCTCGCGTGACGGGTCGCGCACGCACGTCGGGGGGTTCACCCGATAGACCCGAATCCCCGTAGCCGCGCCGCCGTCGCCCGCGGGGGTTGGCGCCGCGACGTCTCCCGACGGAGCCGCGGCGTCGGCCGTCACCGTCGGCGTGGGCGCAGGGGTCTGGGTCGGCGCGGGCGTCGGGCGCGGCGCCGGGCGCGGCGGATCCCGGCAGGACGTGAGCAGCGCCAAAACCGAGGTCACCAGGAGCGAACGGCAGGAGATCACCACGGCGGACGTCTCCCACCATTCACCGGGGCATGGCAACGGGCACGCGCACGCGCCCGGGGGGGTGGCGACGTCGCCACCCCTTCGCCACCCCTCGCCACCCCCTTTTCGCCACCCTGGAGGCAAATTCCCTTGTGATTTCAAGGAGCGAATTCTCGGCACGCCGCGTGTTGAAGGGTCCTGCGCCGCGACGATGTGCGGCGACGGCAACGCCACAGAAGGACCACGACCATGATGAACCAGACGGACAAGATGAAGGCAGTGCGCTCGGCCATCGGCGCGATCGAGAAGCAGTTCGGCAAGGGCACGGTGATGACCCTCGGCGAGGAGGCGGGGCGTGAGGCCGTGGCGGTGATCCCCAGCGGCTCGCTGGGGCTCGACGCGGCGCTGGGCGTCGGGGGCTATCCCCGCGGTCGCGTGGTGGAGGTCTACGGCCCCGAGTCGTCGGGCAAGACCACCCTCACCCTCCACGCCATCGCGCAGGTGCAGCGCGCCGGGGGCGTGGCCGCGTTCATCGACGCCGAGCACGCCCTCGACACCGCCTACGCGCGCTCCCTCGGGGTGGACCTCGGGGGGCTGCTCATCTCGCAGCCCGACTCGGGCGAGCAGGCCCTCGAGATCGTCGACGCCCTCGTGCGCTCCGGCGCCGTGGACCTCGTGGTGGTCGACTCCGTCGCCGCCCTCGTCCCGAAGGCCGAGCTCGAGGGCGACATGGGCGACCAGCACATGGGCCTGCAGGCGCGGCTCATGTCCCAGGCCCTGCGCAAGCTCACGGCCGTGGCCCACCGCAACGGGGCGTGCATCATGTTCATCAACCAGATCCGCCAGAAGATCGGGGTGGTGTTCGGCAACCCCGAGACCACCACCGGCGGCAACGCGCTGAAGTTCTACGCGTCGGTGCGGCTCGACGTGCGACGCGTGGGCGCGCTCAAGAGCGGCGACGAGGTGCAGGGCGCGCGCACCCGGGTGAAGATCGTGAAGAACAAGCTCGCGCCGCCCTTCCGCGAGGCCGAGTTCGACGTGCGCTACGGGCAGGGCATCGACGCCCTCGCGGAGCTCATGGACCTCGGGGTGGAGCGCGGCGTGCTGGAGAAGACCGGCTCGCACCTCTCCTTCGAGGGCACGCACCTCGGCAACGGCCGCGAGCGCGCGAGAGAGACCGTCGCGGGGTCACCCGCCCTGGAGCAGCGCCTCCGCGCGGCGCTGAGCGCGCAGCTCAAGGAGGCCGCCGCGCTGGAGGAGGCCGCCGCGGGCGACGCGGAGTGAGCGCTACGGCGTCAGGCGACGGCAGCGGGTGAAGCTCGCGAGGCCCTCGACGCAGCCCGCGGCGAAGCACGCCTCGCAGCAGCCCTCGCGGGCGACGTTGGCCTCGGTGACCTCGTCGCACGCGCACAGGATCACCGGGTCGGTGCACCCGCGGCAGGTGCAGAACACGGGCTGCGCCTGCCCGCAGCGGGCGCAGACCACCCCAGGAGTCACCACGTCGCTCACGGGGTCACCGCCTACCACAACGCGCCCCGCTTGCGGAGACCGCGCGGAGGTGTGCTACGCCCGCTGTGATGCGGCGTCTCCCCCTCGTCGCCCTGTGCCTCCTCGCGCCGCGGTCGCTCGACGCGCAGTCCGCGGGGTACGGCCTGTGGCAGCTCACCGAGTACTGGATCGCCGCGGAGTCTCCCGCGCTCACCGACCGGCGCCTCGTGCCCGTGCGCGACCGCACCGGTCGGGTGCTCACCCAGGCCTGCGAGAGCTTCGCGAACTGCCTCTGCATGGAGGGCACCGGGCGCTCGTGGGACGGGCGGCTCTTCAACTGGGACAGCCGGGTGCAGGGCCGGGCGTGCTTCACCGAGGTCGACACCGCGCTCTACCCCTACGGCGCCGGCGTGCAGGGATACGCGCTGGTCCCGTATCGCAGCCTCGCGGTGGACCCGCGGTACATCCCCATCGGGCGGGTGGTGTCGATCCCGTCGCTGCAGGGCATTCGTCTGCCCGACGGCAGCGCCCACGACGGCTGCTTCGTGGCCGTCGACGGCGGCGGGGCCATTCGCGGGCACCACATCGACCTCTTTCTCCCCTCCATCACCGCGTGGCGACGGCTCAGCCGGGAGGGGGTGTTGCCGCCCCGCGTGCTCATCGAGATCGACGCCCCGCGCTGCGCCTGGGCCGCGCGCTTCGCCGTGCATCCCCTCCCCGGCGATCCCCTGCCCGACCTGCACGTCCACGACGAGGCCCCCGACCCGGTGCCCGACGGGGGGCTCGCCATCCCTGCGCCTCGGCAGCGCCTGGAGTGACGATCCCTCGCGCGGTCGCGCGGCGGCGTGCTTGAATGCGTTCGCTCGATGACCGCCCGTCGACTGCGCCCCGATGAGATCGCCGCGAAGACCCCCCTCGCGGAGCATGCCGCCGCCCTCGCGGCGTCGCCCCGCGTGGGCCTCGAGCACGACGAGAGCCGCGTCGAGGCCGTCGAGGGCGAGCCCCTCGCGTTGGCGCTCCTCGCCGCCGACCGCCTGGTGCTCTCGCGGAGCCCGAAGCTGCACCGCGCCCGCGGCCCCGCGTGCCTCCGCGGTCACTGCGAGGGCTGCCTCGTGCGGGTCGACGACGCGCCCAACGTGATGTCGTGCCGCGCGCGGGTGCGCGGCGGCGAGGTCGTGCGCTCGCAGAACGCCTTCCCCACCGCCGCCCTCGACGTCTTCGCCGTGGCCGACTGGTTCTTTCCGAAGGGCATGGACCACCACCACCTCTTCGTCGGCGCCGGCCGCGCCCTCAACGAGTCGATGCAGTACGTCGCGCGCAAGATGTCGGGCCTCGGCACCCTCCCCGAGGGCGTCGCGCGCTTCGACCCGGCGCGGCGACTCAGCACCGACGTGTTGGTCATCGGGGGCGGCGCGAGCGGCGTCTCAGCGTGCAACGCATTGCGCCGCAAGGGATTTGACGTCGTCCTGGCGGAGCACGGGGTGGCGCCGGGCGGCTCGATCCTCGACGACCCCACCGCGCGCGGCCCCGCGCCGACGCTCGACCCCGGGGTGCACGCGCTCTTCGAGACCGGCGCTTCTGCGTGCTTCGACGACGTCACCCTGCTCGAAGACACCCGGGGCATCCTCGAGGTGCGGACGCGCGCGCGGGTCTTCGCCAACGGCACCCACGACGTGCTCGGCGCCTTCCCGGGCAACGACCTCCCTGGGGTCTTCAGCGCGCGGGCCGTCTGCAAGGCGCTGCGTCACGGCGTGCTGCCCGGTGAACGGTGGGCGATCGGCGGCGACGGTCCCTGGACGCGCCGCGCCCGCGAGGCCCTCTCCCACGTGCGCGGGGTGAAGGTCGAGGGCGAGGTCGACGCGACGGTGGTGGAGGCGCGGGGCGGTCGCCGGGTCGACGGCGCGACGCTGGCGCGGGGAGACGCGCGGCGCAACGTGCGCTGCGACGCAGTGGCGCTGGAGGGCACCGCGGCGGCCTCGTACGAGCTCGTGGGACAGGCCGGGGCGAGCCTGCGCTGGAGCCCCGCGCGCGGCTGCTTCGAGCCGGGGACCGACGACGACGGCGCGACCTCGGCGCCGGGCGTGTACGTGTGTGGGTCGCTGCGACTGGGCGGGGTCGACGACGCCGCGCGACGGCGAGCGGGTGGCGTGCCGCGTGGCCGACGACCTCCGCGCGGGGAGGCTGGGATGAGCGAGAAGGCCATGATCTGCCGCTGCGAGGACGTCACCCTCGACGAGGCCGTGAAGGCCATCGACGAGGGGCACGACGACCTCGAGTCCCTCAAGCGCTACACGGGCTTCGGCACGGGGTGGTGCCAGGGGCGACAGTGCGTCACCGCGTGCGCGCAGCTCCTCGCACAGCGCACCGGCCGCGCGCCGTCGCTGCCCATCACCCCGCGCCCGCCAGCGCACCCCACGCACCTCGGCGCCCTCGCGACGCTCGCGGCGGAGGAAGAGCCGTCGTGAGCGAGACGCGCGCCCGCGTGGTGGTCATCGGCGGCGGGATCATGGGCCTGTCGACCGCGTTCAACCTCGCCCGCCGCGGGGTCACCGACGTGCTCGTGGTGGACCAGTCGTACCTCTGCGGCGGCGCCAGCGGGCGCAACGGCGGCGGGGTGCGGGCGCAGTTCTCGTCCGAGGAGAACATCCGGCTGATGCAGGAGAGCATCGAGATCTGCCGAGAGTTCGCCGCGGAGATGAAGATCAACGTGTGGTTCCGGCAGGGCGGCTACCTCTTTCTCACGCGCTCGCGCGAGAAGGCCGCGGCCCTGGAGGCCAGCGCCGCGCTGCAGAACCGCTGCGGGCTCGCCACGCGCCTGCTCGACCCCCACGAGGCGCAGCGGGTGGTGCCCGAGCTCGACGTGTCCGGGGTGGTGCGCGCGAGCTTCAACCCCGACGACGGGGTGGTCTTTCCGTGGCCCTTCGTGTGGGGCTTCGCCCGCGCGGCGCGTGACCTCGGCGTGCGCGTCGCGACCTTTCACGCCGTCGAGGGCTTCGAGACCGCCAACGGGCGCATCACCGGCGTGCGCCTGCGGCCCACGCGCTCGGGCGAGGTCACCCGCGGCGAGGAGGTGCTGCCCGCGGGTGATGCCTTCACCGTGACCTGCGACGAGGTGGTCCTCTGCGCGGGCGCGTGGAGCCCTGGCATCGCCGCGATGCTGGGGGTGGCGCTGCCCAACCGCCCCCACCGCCACGAGATCTGCTCCACCGAGCCCCTGAAGCCGTGGCTCCAACCCCTCGTCGCCGACCTCACCGACGGGCTCTATTTTTCGCAGTCCATGCGCGGCGAGATCGTGGGCGGTGTTTCGGTGGAGCCCGTGCCCGAGGGCATCGACCAGCGCAGCTCGCGGGCCTTCCTGGCGAAGTACAGCGCCTCGCTGGTGCGCGCGGTGCCGCGCCTCGCGGGGGTGAAGGTGCTCCGGCAGTGGGCCGGCTGCTACGACCTCACCCCTGACGGCGGACCCATCGTGGGGCGCGTCGCGGAGCCGTCGAACCTCGTGCTCGCCTGCGGGTTCATGGGCCACGGGTTCATGATGGCCCCCGTGATGGGGCGGCTCCTCGCGGAGCACATCCACACGCAAGAGACCTCCGCGCTCTTCGCGCGCTGGTCGCTCGAGCGATTTCGCACCGGCGCGCTGGTGCGCGAGACCATGATCATCGGGTGAACCCATGACCCACGACGACGCCGCCAGGACCTTCTCCCTCGCCGCCCGAGACCTCGTGGCGGTGGTCGCTGCGCGAGAGTCCTTCGGGCGGTCGCTCGCGGAGTTCGTGCGCCGCCGCGCGCCGCGCTACGCCGACCCTGACGGTGTGCCCACCGGCGACGACTACTGGACCGACCTCGCGTCCACCCTCGCCCCGGTGCTCCCGTCAGAGCACATGCCGATGTGGGGCCTCATCGACGCCGACCTCACCCTGGAGGGCGGAGCCAAGGGCCTGCGCTCGCTCTTCTCGTCGACGCCCAGCGAGCGCGAGCGCCGCAAGGTGCAGCGCACCGCGACGCTGGCCTGGCGGGTGATGTCCATCGTCGCGCACACCGACGCCGCGGTGACCGCCGACGAGACCCGGCTGATGAGCATGGCCATGGCGTCGTTCGGGCTCACCCCCGACGAGCTCGCCGCGGCCCGCGCCGACGGCCCCACGCGCGCCGCGCAGCTGGAGGTCTTCGGCGAGCTCGACGGCCGGGTGCGGCGCGAGCTCGTGCGCGGCGCGTGGCAGCTCGCGCTGCAAGACGACCTCGGCGCGGGCGAGGAGGACGAGGTGCTCACCATCGCGGCGAAGCTGGAGTTCTCCTCGGAGCTCGGCGCGGTGCGTCGCGACGTCGAGGGCTCGCTGGAGCGCGCCGCGCGGGTCGCGGGGCTCGCGGTGGAGCTCGGGCTGGCGGCGGGCGCATCGCTCTCCGACGCGCAGCGCGCCGAGGCCCTCGACCGGATCATCACCGCGGCGGCGCCGCCCCGGGCCGCGGTGGCGCTGCGGGCCCGGGCGCGCGGCGAGTCACCCGCGCCGTCGCCGAAGTCCCTCGCGCTGGTGGGCGGACAGCGCACGCAGGCGCTGGCCATGGCGTGGTCCTCCCTCCGCGCGCTCGACCTCCACGCCTCGGCCGAGACCCTGCTGCGCGCCGACCTGCGCGCGGCGGCGACGCGCTTCGAGGCGGACGCCGATGCCGCGCACGCCATCGAGCTCGTCGACCGCTTTCTGCTGGAGCGCGTGGCCGAGCGCGGCGCGGTGGCGCGCGGGGCGTGAGCCCATGAAGGGCGCGCTCCGTGGGGTGGGCGTGGGGTGGCGGCGGGAGTTCGCCCACGACCTGCTCGCACGCCCCGAGGCGGTGTCCTTCGTCGAGGTCGTGGCCGAGACCTGCTGGACACGCGACCGCCTGCGCGACGAGGTGCGCGCGGCGGCGGAGCGCTGGCCGGTGATCCCCCACGGGGTGAAGCTGTCGCTGGGCAGCGCCGACGGCATCGACCTCGCGCACGCGCGTCGCCTCGGCGACCTCGCGCGGGAGCTCCGCAGCCCGTGGATCACCGAGCACGCGTCGTTCACCCGGGCGGGCGCCCGCGACATCGGCCACCTCACCCAGCTCCCGCGCACGCGCGCCGCGGTGCGCACCCTCGCGCGCAACGTCGACGCCCTGCGCCGCGTCGCGGGCGACGTGCCCGTCGCGCTTGAGAACGTCGCCTGGACCACCGCCTGGCCCGACGACGAAATGGACGAGGCGACCTTCTACCAGGAGGTCTGCGCCGCCACCGGGTGTCCGCTGCTGCTGGACCTCGGGAACCTCCACGCCAACGCGCTCAACGAGGGACTCGACCCCGCGGCGGTGCTCGACGCCTTTCCCCTGGAGCGCGTCGCGATGGTGCACATCGCGGGCGGCGACTGGCACGTCGTGAACGGCGCCCGCTTCTTCGTCGACAGCCACGCGCACCCCGTCCCCGAGGCGGTCTTTGGTCTCCTCCGCCGTCTCGTCGCGCGGCGCGGCGCGGTGCCGGTGATCCTTGAGCGCGACGCGAACGTTCCGCCCTTCGAGGTGCTCCGCGACGAGCTCGCGCGCGCCGAGGCCCTGCTGACGTCGCCCGGTCCCGAGGCCCTGACGATCCGCGCGACCGCCCCCCCGAACGGCCCGCCCGAGCGCGACCTCGCCCTCGCGCAGGCGCACCTCGCGGCGCTGCTCACCGCCCCGGAGCCCCCCGCGGCGTGCGCCCCCTTCGACCCGGGGCAGCTGGCCTTCGCGCGAGACGTGTTGCGCCGCAAGCGGATCGACGACGCCCTGCCCCTGCTCCCGCGGCTCGCGGCGCGCGCCGGCGACGACCGCCCCGCGGCCTGGACGGCGGTGGCCGAGCGCCCCCGGGCGGAGCGCCTCGCCGCGCTGAACGACGCCTGGCGCATCGCCGAGATCTCCGAGTCGATCCCCGAGCTGCGCGCCGCGGCGCGGCTCGACGGGCTGGTCCTCCGCGCCCGAAGCCATGGAGTTGACGGTGCGCGCGGACCGAGGTGGGGGATGTTCGTCTCCCGTCGCGACCTGGGCGACGGGCGGCGCGCGTGGGTTTATAAGGGTCTCGGCGCATCGGCGGCGGTGCGCGTGATCGTGAGGTGAGCGAGGTCATGGTGTCGTCGAAATCGTCTGTTCCTCCGACCGCCGACCGCGCGCTGGGCGCGCTGCCCCCGCAGGTGCGAGACCGCCTGGAGGCGTTTCGCCACACGCTCCGCGATTCGCTGGGCGACAACCTCGAGGCGCTGCTGATCTACGGCAGCGTGGCCTTCGGGGCGTGGCACGAGGGCACGAGCGACGTCGACGTGATGATCGTGCTGCGCGACGACCGCCGCGAGGTGCTCGACGCCATCGGCCACGAGGTGCGCCTCGCGCGCTACGCCGCTCGCATCGAGGCGATGATCCTCCGCCGCGACGAGATCGCGAGCGCCGCTGACGTGTTCCCGCTGCTCTACGACGACGTGCGCGAGTGCAACATCCTCCTCGCGGGCGAAGACCCCTTCAAGGGCCTGGTCATCCGCGACGCCTACCGCCGCCTGCGCGTGGAGCAGGAGCTCCGTGAGGCGCGGATCCGCCTGCGTCGCATGGTCGCCGACAGCGAGCGGGGCGCCCTCGGGCTGCGCGACGTGGTGCGCCGCAAGCTCAAGCAGCTCCGTTCTCCGCTGCGCGCGCTGCTGCGCCTGCGCGGCGAGGTCACGGCGGTGGACCTCGACTCCGTCATCCGCGCCGCCTGCGCGGCCTACGCCATCGACGCCGACGCGCTGCTGCAGTCGTCATCGCCGACGGTGTCGTACGACCTCCTGACGTCCCTCATCGACGCCGCGATCTCCGACGTCGACGCGCGCGACGAGGGGGCGCCGGGGACGTGATCGAGCTGTTCCAGTTCTTCCCCTTCGACCTCGCCCCCGGGCCTGCCTTCATCGCGCTCTACCTCGGGCTCATGCTCGCGTGGATCCCGCTCCTCGCGTGGGCCCGCGGGCGCTTCGCCGCCGCGCTCGACCCCGCGGTGGTCGCGCCGGCCGCACCCACCGGCCAGGGCGGGGATGGTTATCGCGCGGGCTTCACCCCGCCGACGGGCCTCGCGGTGGGCTGGCTCCCGCCGCCCGACCGCGTCTGGCACGTGGCCTACCTCCAGGGCGGCGAGCGCCGACTCGCCGAGACCCTGCTCGCCGCGGCCGCCGCGGAGGGATGGGTCCGCGCGAACTCCACGGACCTCTCCCGGGTCTACGTCACCGTCGCCGCGCGGCCCGCGGAGCCCATGCTCGCGTCGCTTCACGCCGACCTCCTCGCGTCCAACACCTCGGGCAACCTGGCCCGGGCCGACGCCCTCACCTCCGCGCGCTCCATCGCGAAGCGCGCGGGCCCTGGGCTCCTCACCGACCTCGCCTCGCAGGGATTCGTGCGCTCTCCGCGCACCGTGAACCTCACGCGGGCCTTCGTGCTCGCGGGCGGCGGCGCGCTGCTCGCCGTGGCCTTCATTCGCCTCGCCGTGCGCGACGCGCTCTACGGCGAGGCCCCCACGCCCCTGTACCTCGCCCTCGGGATGTTGCTCGCCGCGGGCGCCACGGCCTGGCTGCTGCGGGTGCCCATGTGGACCTCCCACCGCGACCGCTACGTCGCGTGGCTCGACGCGGCCACGGGCGCGCTGCGCGATGATGTGACCGTGGGGCGACGCGCCGCCTCACACGAGGTCAGCCTCGCGGTGGCCGTGGGGGGCATGTCGATGCTCGTCGGCGCCCCCCTCTTCGCGTCGATCTTCACGGGCCTCGGGCACCCCGTGACCACGGCCTCCGCGGAGAGCAGCGGCGGATCGTCGTGCGGCGGAGGGTCATCCTGCGGCGGCGGCGGCGGCTGTGGCGGCGGAGGTGGATGCGGTGGCGGAGGCGGCTGCTCCTGACGCGCGCTTCGACGAGGCGCCGACCCTCCTCGCGGTGCGCGCGATGGAGGGCTGGTGCGGCCTGCGCGCGCGCGAAGGCACCCTCGACGGATCCCTCCCGCTCCGCGTGGTGCAGGGCTGCGAGCCGATGCTCGACGGGGTCTCGTTCGGCCTTCAGGTCGTGCAGCGCGCACCCCTGCGGCTCACCCGTCGATGGGGTCGCTGGCGCGTCGATGCGCTGCCCTATGCGTCGCAGGTGGAGCGCTGGGGCGTGGCGGGCGAGGGGCCTCCCGGCGCGTCCAGCCTCGAGCGCTTCGCCCGGCAGCACGCCGCGGCGGTACCCGCCCTGCGCGCGCGAGGATGGCTCCCGCCCGACACCGACGCGCTCCCGCTCTGGGAGACCCGCGGTGATCGGCTCCGTCTCTGGACGGGCTACTGCGTTCGCGTCCCGTCGGCGACCCGCCTGCTGGTCCTGCGGGCGACGCCGCGGCGCACCCTCGGAATCGACCTCGCGCCCTCGGTGATCCCCGCCCACGCGGGATGGGCGCCGTTGGTGGTGGACCTGCGCCTCGACGCGGACTGCACCGAGGTGATCATCGAGGGGGAGGTCGCGACCCTCGGCGTGGTGCCCGTCGGTTGCACGCTCCGAGAGTCCTCTCTCCGCGACGCGCCGGAGGTCGGCCGCGCGCTGCTCGACTTCTACGACCCGGCGTACTTCGCGGCGAAGGCCCGCGGAGAGGTCACGCGGAGGTACCGTCGCCTGCCGCGGCCCGACGCGCGCGACGGCGCCGGATGGCTGCAGGTCGTGCGCTGCGCCGACGACGAGCTCACGCCGGGACACTTCGCGGACGACGTCACGCTTCCCTCGCTGACCTTCCGCTGCGCGGTGGACCTGCAGGTGCGCTTCGACGGGCAGCGCGTGCGCCTCGAGGCTGACGACGCCTCGATGCATGCGCGACGCGGGGTCATCGAGCGCGCCTGGTCCTCCCTCGCCACGCCCGACGACCCCGCCCACCGCGGCGCGATGCTCTACCTCACGCGGTACATGACCCCGCACCCCTTCGGCGAGCCGCACTTCTTCGTGAAGCCGCCGGACCTGGTGGTCACCCCGGCGGGCTGGTGCACCCTGGTGGAGGGGGAGGCGATCGTCGGCGTCGGTGACACCCTCCGCGGGGTGGTGCGGACCGACGTGTTCCCTGCGACGCCTGCGGTGTTCGCGCTGCCCACGCGGCCGACGGCGACGACGCTCCGGCGCGGCACGGTCCTCGCGCGCCTGCTCCCGCTGCCCCGCGCGTGGCTCCGGCCGACGCTCCGCGAGCGCCCGCTGGACCTGTCGGCGACCGTCGAAGGGGATCGCACATCTTGACTTCTCTGCGGAATTTCCGAAGGATGGTGGGCCTGTGAGGCGTGTCCGGCAGTCGACTCCGGTGCTCTTCGGCACCCTCGTGGCGCTGGCGGTCGGGGCCCACCCCGAGCGCGCCGACGCACAGGGGGACAACCGCACGGTCGCCGCCGCGGCGTACGACCAGGGCACGCGGGCCTTCGCGGCGCGAGACTTCAACGCCGCGGCGGAGTTCTTCGAGACGGCGAACCGCAGCGTCCCCTCGGCGCAGGCGATGATCCAGGCGATCCGCGCGCACCGCGGCGCCGAGGCTTCGGCGCACGACGCGCGGGCGGCGACCCTGGCCCTGGAGCTTCTCTCGACCTACCCCAGCGACACGCGCGTCACGGGCTACGCCTACCGGGTCATCGACGACCTCTCGGCGCGCCTCGCGCGGGTGCAGGTGCGCTGCCAGGGCTGCGACCTCTCGGTCGATGAGCAGTCGGCGCCGCACAGCGCGTTCTTTCCGCCGGGCACCCACGTCGTGGTGGCGAGCTGGGGCACGCGCGTCGTGCGACGTGAGATCACGCTGTCACCCGGGCAGACGCTGCCGCTGGAATTCGAGCCGCCGCTGACCCCGCTGGTGGCGCCTGTGGTCGAGCCGCGGCCCGCGACGCCCGTCGCCGAGAGCGCCTCACCGCTGACCCTCGCCCCGACGCGGGAGGTCGACATGCCGCCGCGGGCACGAGGTCTGTCGCCGTCGGTGTTCGCGGTCTCGCTGGTGTTCACCGCGGGCGTCGGCGGCGCGCTGGCGTGGAGCGCCATCGACACGCTGCGAGGTCGCGACGAGTACGTGGCTGACCCGACGCAGGAACGCCTCGACGACGGCCGCGGGCGCGAGCTGCGCACGAACATCCTCGCCGGCGCGACCGCGGCGATGGCGCTCACGACGATCCTCGTGGCGGGCTTCACGCGGTGGCGCAGCGCACCTGCGAGGCCGGTCGCCGCGCTCTCGGCTCAGGGCGGTCTACTCGGATTGGAAGGGGCGTTCTGATGGCCCGCTTTGACACCGATGCGGGCGCGCAGGGTCGCCGCATCGGGCGCTACGAGGTCCTCGGCGAGATCGCGTCGGGCGGCATGGCGACGGTGTACCTGG
The DNA here is from genome assembly GCA_044376155.1 of Polyangiales bacterium. Lineage (GTDB taxonomy): Bacteria > Myxococcota_A > Polyangia > Polyangiales > JAWKRB01. The sequence goes on along the minus strand of JBILLI010000029.1, from coordinate 11,338 downwards.
CGCGCTCGCTCGGGGCGAAGGGCTTCTCGCGCCTCGTGGCGATCAAGCGCCTGCACCCGCACCTCGAGGCCGAAGACGACTTCGTGCAGATGTTCCTCGACGAGGCGCGGCTCGCGGCGCGCATCCGTCATCCCAACGTCGTCGCGACGCTCGACGTGGAGGACTCCGAAGGCCTCTACATCGTGATGGAGTACATCGAGGGCGTGACGCTGCTCACGCTCTCGCGCGCGGCGCAGAAGCTCAACGAGCGCATCCCCATCCCGGTGGTCGCGCGCGTCGTGCTCGACACGCTCGGCGGGCTCCACGCCGCGCACGAGCTGCTCGACGACACGGGCGAGTTCCTCGGGCTGGTGCACCGCGACGTGTCGCCGCAGAACATCCTGGTGGGCACTGACGGGTCTTCGCGGCTCACCGACTTCGGCATCGCGAAGGCCGCCTCGCGGCTGACGATGACCCGCGACGGGCAGCTCAAGGGCAAGATCTCGTACATGGCGCCGGAGCAGACCCGGCGGGTGGAGATCGACCGCCGCGTGGACCTCTTCGCCATGGGCATCTGCACGTGGGAGCTCCTTGCGGGCAAGCGGTTGTTCACGGGCGAGTCTGACGTCGAGGTGTTGAACCAGCTGCTCTTCGAGCCCATCCCCCGCCTCAAGGAGCACGCGCCGTCGATCCCCGCGGGCCTGGAGCAGGCGGTGATGAAGGCGCTGGAGCGCGACCCCACGCAGCGCTACGGGTCGGCCTCGGAGTTCGGCGACGCCATCGAGAAGGCCTCGCGGGTGCTGGGCGGCCCGGCCAACCACCGCGCCGTCGCGTCGTTCGTGCAGAAGGTCGCGGGCGAGCGCATCGCCCGGGAGCGTGGCCGCATCGCCTCGGGCGCTTCGCCCACAGAGCTCAGCACGGGGAGCTGGAAGGCCGTCGACAATCCCCCGGTGACCCCCTCGCGGGTGCGCGCGACGGTCGACGCGCCGGTGAGCAGTTCACCCCGGGAGTCGTTCCCCTCCCCTGCGGGCACGCCGCTGTCGCAGGGGCGGTACACGGTCCCCGCGGAGGGCAGCAATCCACGGCTGAAGGCGCCCGAGCCCCCGGCGGAGCGCAAGGTGCGTGCGCCGACGCTGGCGGGTGCCTCGCTGGCGCCGCGCATCGGCCCGCCGCGCCCGTCGACTTCGAGCCCGCCGCGCCCGTCGCTGCCTCCGCCCGCTCGGCCCGCGGCGCCGCCGATGCGATCGCGCGCGAGCACGGTGATGGGCACCGGTGTCGCGCCGGGGGCGATGTCAGACTTTGATCCGGCATTGCCGACGCTCCACGACCCGGTCGAGCCTGCGCCGGAGCCCATGGAGTTCGACTCGCCCGCGCCGGGTGAAGCCACGCTCATCGAGTCATCGCCCGAGGCCTTCATCGCGCGGCAGTTGGAGCTTGAGCGCCGAGTCGGCGCTGCGCCCCGGCCCGCCCCGTCGCTGGAGCTCGAACCCGAGCCCGACGACCCGCCGTTGTCTGCGATCCTTCGCCCCGCCGACGAGACGCCCACCGACCCGCCGCCGCGCACGGGCGCGACCGCTTCGGCGCCGCCGAGCGCCCGCAATCCGGCGGCGTCGTTTGCGCCGTTGCCCGCCGACGTCATCCCGCCCGCGCCGGCGGCGCCGGTCTTCGACGCGCCGCCGCCGGCCTCCGCCAACGCGCCGTGGTCGATCGGCGCGAGCGCGCCGCCGCAGGCCGTGTGGCAGGTCCCCAACGCGCCTGGCACCGCCCCTGCCCCGCCCCAGCCCGCACCGCGGTCGGCCCGCAGAGGGCTGCTCCTGGTCGCGGTGCTCGCGCTCTCGGCGTCTGCGGCCATCGGTGCCGTGGTGATGATCCGTGAGCGCCGTGTGCAGCCCGCGCCGGCATCCATCCCGCCGCCGCCGGTGCTCTCACCGCCGCCCGTGGTGACGCCGCCCGTGGTGACGCCGCCCGTGGTGACGCCGCCCGCACCCCCGCCTGCCCCCGTCGAGCCTGCGATTCCCGCCGTGGTCGATGCGGGTGCGCCGACGCCGAGAGTCGAAGTCGATGCGGGCGCTCCGAACGCTCCTCCCGCGCCCGAAGCGCAGCCCGCGCTCCAGCCCGAGACGGTCGACGCGCGCGATCGTCGGCACGGCGAGTCGCATGGCTCGCGACGACATCGCTCGAGAGACCCTGACGCGCTGGAGGTCTCCCCCCTCGTGCGACAGCTCCCGCCCCCGAGCAGCGACGGTCCGACGCGCGCCCCCTCCGCGCCCCGTCCCGCGCCTCGGGAGGTTGACCCCGACGCGCCAGACCTCGGCAACCCGTACCGGAACTGACCGGCGCTACAGCCAGAAGTTGATCGCGGCGTGAACCTGCGCGGCGGCCTGTACGCTCACGCGGTCCTCGGTGCCGCCCGGCCAGGCGTAGGGCGCGAAGGCGTGGCCGATGTACGCGATCGCCTGCGCCTGCAGCTGCAGGGACAGGCGTTCGCTCAGCAGGGTCTCGAAGCCCAGCCCGCCGCGGAGTCCGAAGCGCACGTCGGTGGCGGTGAGCCCGCCCTGCGGCGCGTGGGAGACCGCGAGCGTGCCGCATGCGCCGACGAGCGGGTGCAGCGCCCATCGGTCACCCCGGAGGAGATCATACTGGAGCGTCGCGCCGACCTCGTGATCGTGACGCGCGCCGCCGCGCTCGTCGCCGAAGTGGTGGTCGGTGAAGAGGTCGAGCGCGACGCGATCCGCAGGGCGCACGCGGAGCTGTCCGCCGACGGTGCCGAAGCGGTAGTCCGCGAGCTGCGCGCCGCCACGTAGGCCGAGCGCGAAGGTCCGCGCGCCGAGGGTGGGATCCGCGAACGCGGCGGACGTACACAGGGCGAGCGTGGCGCCGACGAGTGAGGTGAGGTGCATGGGTCGCATGGTGGCGCGTTGCTTCCACCCTCCATGCCACGCGGCGCGATGCGGGCTCGCGCCCGACCGAACCGCTTCGCTGCGAACATCTGTGCACGCGGTGGCGTGTGAACCGCGGCGTTGCGCACGCGCGGGGGTTGCATTCATCGCGCGCGTCGGGGAGGGTGCCGGCGATGCGTCGCGCATTGCTCCTCGTCACCGCGCTCCTCGCCCCCTCCCTCGCCGCGGCGGTGCCCCTCCGCGTGAGCGCCGCGGAGCGCCGCGAGCTTGAGTCCCTCGCCCGGCGGTTCTTCGAGTCCACCCGCGACGGCGCGCGTAGCCCCGAGGGGGTCTTTCCCTCGCGGGCAGAGCTGGGCACGCTGTTTGAGCGCGACGACGGTCTGCCGGGGCCTGTGCGCGTCGCCGCGCGCCCCAACGAGCCCGTGGTGCTCCGGCAGCTGAACGCCATCGACCGCGACGTGCAGGCCCTGCGCGAGCGCTTTCGGGCGGGGGTGTTCGTGGGTCTCGCGGGCCCCGTGGCGCGCGAGAACACCCTGCGTCAGCGTCCGTGCGGGCGCTTCGCGCGGCGAGACGCGCAGTGCGCCGACGGGTTGATGCTGGAGTACCGCGTGGGCAACGAGACGCGGCGGTTCAATGTCGACACGCTGGTGCGCGCGGGCGGGCGCTGGCGCATCCTCGACGTGCGGCACTGAATACGGTCAGCCCACGCGACCGATCAACAGCGGCGCGTCGGCGGGCGCGTCGTCGCCCACCGTGATCGCGGCCCCGAGGCGCGCGAGGGCGTCGGCGGCGCTGGATTCGTCGGCGGCGTGCACCCAGACGACCGCCTCGCCCTCGCGCACGGCGTCGCCCACGCTGCGCTCGAAGACGAAGCCCACGGCGGGGTCCACGACGTCCTCGGCGCGGCCGCGCCCCGCGCCGAGCGCGACGGCGGCGATGCCCACGGCGTGGGTGTTGATGGCGCTGATCACTCCCGCGCGCGTCACGCGGAGCGGCACACGCACCGGGGCCGCGGGGAGCAAGGAGGGATCATCCACCGCGCGGGGATCGCCCCCCTGCGCGGCGACCATGCGTCGCGCGACCTCGGCGGCGCGGCCGCTGCGAATCGCGGCGTGGAGCAGCCCCCGGGCCTCAGCCTCGTCGGCGGCGACGCCGCCCATCACGAGCATCGAGGCGCCGAGGGCCAGGGTGACCTCGATGAGGTCCGCGGGACCGCGCCCGTGCAGGACCTCAAAGGCCTCGGCGGTCTCCAGCGCGTTGCCGACGGTTCGTCCGAGGGGACGGTCCATGCGGGTGAGCCAGGCGACGCAGCGCTTGCCTGCCCCCGTGGCGACTTCGACGAGGGCGGTGGCGAGCGCCCGGGCCTGCGCCTCGGTCTTCATGAACGCGCCGGAGCCGACCTTCACATCGAGCACCAGGCCGTCGATGCCCTCGGCGAGCTTCTTCGACAGGATGCTCGCCACGATGAGGGGGATCGACTCCACCGTCGCGGTGACGTCGCGCAGCGCGTAGAGGCGCTTGTCCGCCGGGGCGATCTCCGCGGTCTGCCAGATCATGCAGGTGCCCACCTCGTCGACGAGGCGCGAGAAGGTCTCGATGGGCAGGGTGACCGAGAAGCCCGGGATCGCCTCGAGCTTGTCGAGCGTGCCGCCGGTGTGACCGAGTCCCCGACCCGACACCATCGGCACGGCCACACCACACGCGGCGACCAGCGGCGCGAGGCAGAGCGAGACCTTGTCGCCGACGCCGCCCGTCGAGTGCTTGTCGACCTTCGCGCGGGGGATCGCCGAGAGGTCCACCACCGTGCCCGAGTCGCGCATCGCGAGGGTCAACGCCACGGTCTCCTCGCGGGACATTCCCCGAAAGAAGACCGCCATGGCAAAGGCCGACATCTGGTAGTCCGCAACGCGGCCGTCGACGAAGCCCTCGATGAGCCCGCGGATCTCGTCAGGATGAAGTGCATGGCCGTCGCGCTTGGCCGCGATCAGCTCGGGGGTGGTCCTTCGCATCGGCGCGGAACGTACACCATTGCCGAGAGCGCGCGGAACGACTACCGTGCCGCGCCCACTCTGGGATCGTCTAATGGCAGGACGCGGGATTTTGGTTCCCGCTATGGGGGTTCGAATCCCTCTCCCAGAACCACCGAGCGTGGAGACCCACCCACCACGCTTTTGACGCCGTCAATCCCCCAACATCCTGAGACGATGGTCTCCAGGCGCAGTTGGCCCTAGAATTCAGCCAGAATGGGCCGCCACTGCCCGAAAACCATATGACCCAGGTCATACGGATGTTTCACTCTGGCTCACACGGATCGGGATCTGTAGGACGGTAGCCTGGAATGTCCGTCGATCCCAAGCTGCGTGCCCTTCCACCCCATCAACTCTCCATCAACCTCCCGGTGCGCGTGGCGGGATCGCCGCACACATTTCTCCTCGTGGATCTCTCCACGCTCGGGATGAAGCTCAGCGGCCCCGTCGTCTTGCAGGTGGGGGAGTCCCATGACTTTGTGATTGACCTCGGGGTGGTGCCGTCGATCTCGCCCTCGCGCCTGACCCTGTGCGGTGAGGTGCGCTGGCACTCGCCCGACGACGCCCCCGACCGGACCCTCATCGGGGTCCGCTTCGCCTCGCTCGATCCCGAGACCCACGTCGCCGTGGCGAACATCATCGACCGGCTCGCGCTTTGACTCAGGCCGCGCGGTGGATCCGCCCGCACGGCGCCCCGGGGAGCGTCAGCAGGTCGCCCCGAAGCGGATCCACCCCCACCTCCACCGCCCAGAGAAATCGCTGGGCGAGCTCCAGCCGCGCCATCTGATCGATGAGTTCGTCGGTGATCACAGGGCGGCGCTCGTTGTCGTCGTCAGGCTCGGTGAGATCGCGTTCAAGCCAGTCGTTCATGGTGAATCCCTCGATCACCGAGGCTGCGACCGACCCGCCCTGCACACAACCCGGCACGCGCCAGGATATGTCCTCCCAGTCAGGGTACGCCCCGGGTGCGACGGATGCGATCGACCCAATCCGCAGCCTCGTCGCGGGTGCCCGTCGGACGCGTCGGGTCGTCTCGCAGCGCCGCGAACGCCGACGCGCTCTCGTCCCACCGTCGAAGGTGGAACAGCGCCACCCCGCGGAGCCGCAGTGCCTCGGCCCGCACCCGCGCATCGCGCAGCCCTTCTCCGCCAAGGAGCGCCACGGCGTCGGCGAAGCGCTCGTGCTGCACGAGCTGTCGCGCGACGAGGTAGCGAAGGTCGGGGCTCTGGAGCTCCGAGCGCGCGGCCAGCGCGAGCGCCGCGGCGGGTGATGGATCGAGCTCCCGCTCCCCCACGAGCAGCGTCTGGAGCACCCGCGCGAACGCCCCCCCCTGCGCGAGCGCCGCGCGCTTCAGCGCGTGGGTGCGCGCCTCGTCGTCGCCCATGAGCCGCGGGTCCAGGGCCTCCATCGCGCGGCGCGCGGCCGCGGGGTCACCCCAGCGCCAGAGGGCGTCGGCCAGGGCGGTCCGCACCCGCTGCGCGGCGGCGGGGCCTGCGACCCGGGCGGTCTCGTCGACCAGGCCCACGGCGCCCGCGTCGTCGCCTCGACGCGCGAGGGTCACCGCCAGCGCCACCCGCGCGCGGAGGCTCGACGGGTCCTGCCGCAGAAGCGAACGAAACCCCTGCTCGGCAGCGGCCAGCGAGGAGGCCGCGAGGTCTTCGAGGGCGCGGCGCTCCAGGGCCTCGAGGTCGAAGGGGCAGCGTCGACCGAAGATGCTCCCGCGAAAGAAGCGCGCGCGGGCCCGCGCGACCACCGCCGCGTCGACCGGCACGGTGCGCAGATACGCGTGCCACGCCCGCTCCAGGGTCGCCAGGTCTCGCCCGTACACCGCGGAGAAGTCTCCGCTGGCATAGACCGCACGAAAGCGCGCGGCGCCGTGCGCGTCGTGGAGCCAGCGACAGAACGACCCCGCGGCGGTGTAGGCCGTCGACGAGCCCGACGCGAAGAAGCTCAGGGAGTTGAGGCTCGCGACGCGCGGGGTGATCCCCGCCTCGAGCATCGCGCGGGACCACTCGTGCGGCGTCGCGTCACCGTCGCCCTCCCACGCCGCCGCCACCGCCGCGCCCTCGATGAGCCCGGGCACCGGCAGCAACCTCCCCCGCGCGGTGACCTGAAAGGGCCCGGGGGCCATGGCCCCGGCCACCGCGTGCGCGAGCTCATGCTTGAGCACCGGGTGTGGAAAGGGCGCGTGCTGCAGGTACACCTCCGCCCGCCAGGGCTTCGCGATGTACGTGTGCGCCGCGCCCATGAGCGCCTGCTTCTGCGCCGCGTCGGCGAAGAGGAACACCGTGATCCGCCGCGGCGCGCGCACGCCGTAGAAGCCCTCGAGCTGGGCCACGCGCACGTCGCAATCCGCCGCGGTGAGGCGCGCCTGTCGCGGCGGGATGCTCCGGTCGTGGCGCACCACGCAGCGCGCGCTCCACGCGCTCGCGCCGAGGGCCTCTTCGAGGTCGCGCGCCGAGTGCCGATGCCCGAGCGCGGGTCCGGCGAAGAAGACCCCGAGGCCCGCCACGACCCCGAGCGCCATCGTCGCGCACCACCGCCCCCGAGAGCGCCACGCGGTGCGCGAGAGCGCCGCGCCCTCCCACCCGGCGTGCAGCAGCGAGAGCGCGGCGAGGATCCACCCCGCGGTGCCCGCGCGATAGCTCAGCAGGGTCGCGCCGAGGGGCACGTCCTCGTCGTAGATCGCGCCGGGAAAGAAGCCGTAGAAGGGGTCGTACGCGAAGATCGTGGGCGAGGTGTAGAAGCGCGCGAGGCTCCACACCACGAAGGTCGGCACCAGCGCCAGGGCGATCGCCGTGGCCGCGCCGCGACGCGGCAGCGAGGCGCCCAGCGACGCGCCCAGCAGCGACGCGAGCAGCGGTCCGGGCAGCGCCACGAGGAGCGCAGCCAGGGCGCCGTGGCCCGGCGCGCACGGCGGCACGACCAGCGCGCGCACCAGCAGCAGCGAGAGCGCCACGACCACCGGACCGAGACCCGCGAGGCTCACCGCGGCGACCAGCGCGCCGGGCGACACCCGCTCATCGCGCGCGCGCAGGGCCACGGGCAGGCCGGCCCCGAGCGCAGCGCCGCTGAGCGAGCCGAGCAGCGCGAGCACGAGGCACGCGCCGTAGCCCACGTGGTCGGTGAGGGGGTTGAGGCCGAGCGCGAGGGTCGCCGCGGGGGTGGCCGCCGCGACCAGCTTCGTTCGACGCAGGGAGAGCAGCGCGCGCAGCGCGACGCGCAGGGACATCAGGGCGCGGGGGTGTCGAGGGGCTCGTCGTCGCTGGGCGGCGGCGGCGGCGGGATCGAGGGCGACGTCGGCGCGTCGAGGAGCGCGTACGCGAGCACCTCGTCGATGCGCGACACGAGGTCGATCTTGATCTCGTTGCGCACCTCTTCGGGGATGTCTTCGATGTCCTTCGCGTTGCGCAGCGGGAGCAGCACGTGGGTGATGCCCGCGCGGTGCGCCGCGAGGACCTTCTCCTTCACGCCGCCGATGGGGAGCACCACGCCGCGGAGGGTGATCTCGCCGGTCATCGCGATGTCGCTGCGCACCGGGCGGCCCGTGAGCAGCGAGGTCACCGCGGTCACGATGGTCACGCCCGCCGAGGGTCCGTCCTTCGGTGTGCCCCCCTGCGGCACGTGCACGTGCATGTCGCTCTTCTGCAGGAACTCGGGGTCGATCCCGAGGCGATGGGCGTTGGTGCGCACCCAGGAGATGGCCGCGGCGACGGACTCCTTCATCACGTTCCCGAGCTGGCCCGTGATCGACATCTCCCCCTTGCCCGCGAAGCGCTGGGCCTCGACGTAGAGGATCGTGCCGCCGACGGGGGTCCACGCGAGGCCCGCGACGATGCCCACGCTGGGCTGGCGCTCGGCGGCCTCGTCATCGAAGCGCGGCGGGCCCATCACCTTCTGCACGTAGGCCTGGTCCGCCACCTGACGGACCTCCTCGCCGCCCGCGACGCGCACCGCCACCGCGCGGCACACCGAGGCGACCTCGCGGGTGAGGTTTCGCACGCCGGCCTCGCGGGTGTACTGGTCGATGAGGGTGCGGTAGCCCTCGTCGATCCACTCCAGGCGCTCGGGGGTGAGCCCGTGCTCTTCGAGGGCCTTGGGGCCGATGTACTCCCGCGCGATGTTGAGCTTCTCGACGCGGGTGTACCCGCTGATGTCGATGACCTCCATGCGGTCGTAGAGCGGCGCCGGGATGGTGTCGCGGTTGTTCGCCGTGCAGATGAACATCACGTTCGACACGTCGTAGGGCACGTCGATGTAGTGGTCCTGAAAGGTGCTGTTCTGATCGGGGTCGAGCACCTCGAGCAGCGCCGCCGCGGGGTCGCCGCGCTGGTCGGCGCCCATCTTGTCGACCTCGTCGAGGATCAAGATGGGGTTGCACGTGCCGGCCTTCTTCATCGCCTGAATGATCCGGCCGGGCAGCGCGCCCACGTAGGTGCGGCGGTGCCCGCGGATCTCGGCCTCGTCGCGCACGCCGCCGAGGGAGATGCGCACCATCTGCCGCCCCACCGCGCGGGCGATGCTCTTCGCGAGGGAGGTCTTGCCCACGCCGGGCGGGCCGATGAAGCACAGGATGGGGCCGCGTCGGTCCTTGCGGAGCTTGCGCACGGCCACGTACTCGATGATGCGCTTCTTGGGCTTCTCCAGCCCGAAGTGGTCCTCGTCGAGGGCGCGGCGCACGGCCTCGACGTCGAAGCGGTCTTCGCTGTTCTTCTGCCAGGGGATGTCGACGAGCCACTCCACGTAGCTCCGGGTGACCTGGTACTCCGCGGAGTGCCCCTGCATCGCGCGCAGCCGCCCGAGCTGCCGCCGCGCCACGCGCTCGACCTCGGAGGGCAGTCGCGCCTTCGCGATGCGCTCGCGGAGCTGGTCGATCTCCTCTTCGCTCTCGTCGGTCTCGCCGAGCTCTTCCTTGATGGTCTTGAGCTGCGCGCGGAGGATCTCCTCGCGCTCGCTCCGCCCCATCTCGCCCGACACGATCCCCTGGATCTCCTTGCGCACGCGGTTGACCTCGTGCACCCGCCGCGCGAGGTGGTGGGCGAGGCGCAGGCGCTCCTCGATCTCCACGGCCTCGAGCACCTGCTGACGGTCCGCGGGGGTCACCGGCGGCGACGGGAGGTGCAGGGTCACGAGGTCCGCGAGGGCGCCCGGATCTGCCGCGTTCTCGGCCACGGGGCCGAGCTCCCGGGGCACGGGCGGGGAGTACTCCCCGAGGGCCCGCGCGAGCTCGCGCAGGTCGCGCGAGAGCTTCTCGATCTCGGGCGTGCGCGTGAGGTTCTCGGTGAGCCGCCGCACGCGCCCGCGGAGGTACGCGCCGTCGTTCTGCACCCCCTGGAGTTCCATGCGCGCGATGCCCTGCAGCAGCACCGAGTAGTTCGACGCCCCGAGCTTGATGACCTTCACGATGCGGGCGACGGTGCCCGTGGTGTAGAGGTCGGCGAGGCCCGGGTCTTCGGTCTCGGGGGTGCGCTGGGTGACCACCGCGATGAGGCGCACCTCGCTGTGCGTGAGGTCTTCGACGAGCCGCACGGAGCGCGCGCGACCGACGTTGATGGGCACCACCGCCGCGGGGAAGAGCACGGCGTTGCGGAGCGGGAGGATGGGCAGGGTCTCGACCGCGCCCACGCGCCCGCCAGAGGGATCGTCAGGTCTCGTCACAGTCCGCGAACCGTAGAAAACGGCGGAGGTCGTGGCAAGGGCGGATCGGTCTATTCACCCGCCGGCGCGCTTCTTGGCCGCCCGCTTGCGCGGCGGCGTGAGGCCCCCGCGGGTGATCACCTCGGCGGTGAGGCCCTCATAATCCTCGCGGCCGCGGCCCCCCTCGGGCTCGTGCTCGAAGATCGTGCGGCGGTGCGACGGCGCGGCCTTGTGGTGGGTGTTCGCCCGGATCACCGTCTTGAACACCGCGTCGCCGAAGCGGCCGCGGAGGAGGTCTTCGACTTCGGCGGTGATGCGTTCGCGACGGTCGACCAGGGTGAGCACGTAGCCCAGAACGTCGGCCTTGGCCCCCGCCCGGTCGCGGAGCTTGTCGAGGGTGTCTCCGAGGAGCTTGAGCCCGAGCATCGGGAGGTACTCGCACGACACCGGGATCAGCACCTTGTGCGCGGCCACGAGCGCGTTGATCGTGAGCAGCCCGAGGTACGGCGCGGTGTCGACGACGATCACGTCCATGCCCTGGCAGACCGGGCCGCGCAGCGCGCGCTCGAAGACCCGCTCGCGGCCGTAGGCCGACGCGAGGTGCAGGTCGACCAGCGCCATCTGCTCGCCCGCGGGCGCCACGGAGAGGTGCTCGATGCGCGTGGGGACCACGGCGTCGTCGAGGGAGCGCCCCTCGTCGAGGAGCACCCGCGCCACGTCCACCTGCCCCTCCTCGGGGCTCGCGCCGAGGGTGGCGCTGGCGCTGCCCTGGATGTCCAGATCCACCAGCAGTGT
>JBILLI010000377.1:0-7209 GCA_044376155.1 Polyangiales bacterium | reverse complement strand
CCTCGCGCGCTACGACAACGCGCGGAACACCCTGCTGGAGAGCGTGATCCGCGGGTCTGCCGGGTGGACCGAGGGCACCGCACCGCGCCTCGTCGACGAGCCCGACATCATCGACCACCTGCGCCGACTCTTTCGCGACGAGCCCCTGGGCCTTCGCGGGGCCTTCGCGCAGTTCTGCGCGCAGCGCGCGCTGGTGGGGTGGAACGGCGATGAGAGCGCCTCCCTCCCCGCGCCCGACCTCGGCGCGCGCGCGCGGGAGCTCTCGTGGCGCGCGCTGCCGGTGTGGGTGCGCCCCGCGTCGCCCACGGAGCCCACGGGCTGTCAGGTGGTGAACCTCGACCTCGGCGACGCGCCCCTCGACGGCGACCTCACGCTCTGGCTCCACGCCGTGCCCTGGCGCCGCTGGCTGGTGCGCGTGCTGCGGGTGAACGCGCAGGGCGTGGCGCTGCCCTCCCTCGACACCCTGCCCGTGCGGGAGGGCGAGTGGTCCATGCGGCTGGACGGGCTGCGCGAGGCGAAGCGGGTGGTGATCGCGGTGACCGACCTCGGGGACGAGACCTTCGAGCCCGACATGCCGCAGTCGGCGAACGGGTGGTTCGTGCTCCACGTCGCCCGCGACGGGCGCTGAGCGCCACCCCTTTCAAGGTGTCGCGAAGGCCCTCACGCTCGCGAGAACATCGGGGCTCGGCGCCATGCATTGTGCGCGGGATCTCCGCGAGGATCCCAGTGGCACCTTGAAAGGGGTGGCGCTGAGCGGGCTACGATCCCGAGCCGGGACCGAGGCGCAGCCCGCGGTCGGCGCTGCCGCCGTGCACGCCCTTGTGGAGCACGAGGTCGCGGCCCTGCGCGCGCCCGTGGTCATACGCATCGCCCCGCGCGCCGCCGCCTCGCGACATGCTGCGCACGCGGGGGTACCGCTTGCGGAAATGATCCTTGAGCGCGGGGTCACCCACCCAGATGAGCCCCGCGGCCTCGTTGGATTTCCGCTCGGTGTTGAGCTTCTCCCAGAAGCCCCGCATCACCCCCGCGCGGAACTGCCGTCGGTCGCGGTCGCCCGCGATGCGGTGCTGTCGCTTGTGGAGGGTCCAGAGCGCGTCGGCGGTGTGGTGCAGAAAGGAGTGGACGTACTCGGCCATGGAGACGTTCTCGGGTGTGCCCGTGACCTCCAGCACGTTGCCGTGACGACCCTCCAACACGCGCCACACGCGCACGGTGATGACCTCGACGAAGAAGTGGTCCGAGAGGATGGTGCCCACCCACGACGCGGCCTCGTCGATGCGCGTGGAGGCGCCGCCGAGGTGCTTGAAGATGAACCCCCGCGCGGCCTTCGCGTGGCTCGCGTCGAGGTTGTGCTTGAGCATCAGCTTGCGCGCGGCGTTCATCGCCGCCTGGGCCTCGTGCTCGTTGGGCGACTCCGCGAGGGCGAGGAGCCGCGCGATGCGCTCGAGCACCTGCTTGTCCTCGGCGGTGGGCGCGAGCTCCGGCGCGCCGCTGGCCCGCGCGTCGATGCCGCGGTCGGCGCACACGCGTTGAAACGCCGGGCCGTGCGCGGTCTCGTCGGTGCGCCCGAGCACCTCGTCGACGTACTGGTGCGCCATCTCGTGCTTGAGCACCTCGTCGAGCTGCCCCCACGTGAGCGCGGTGAGCGCGCTGCGGGCGAACTCGATGCGGCGCCCACCACGCACCCACCGCGCATAGACCCCCTGGAGCTCCGCCAGCAGGATCATCGGCGTGCGCAGCATGCTGCGGAAGTGCTGGTAGTTGTAGTCCTCCCAGGTGGCGGCGAGGGCGCGCACCGCGGCGCCTTCGAGCTCGGCGGTCAGGGCATGGGTCTGCGACATGGCGGGGAGCGCTCGATAGCGCGTTTCTCCGCCGAGGCAAACATCAGGGCGAGGGGACGACGTTCACCGCGGTCACGAATCGCCCGCGCACGGTGACCGTGACGGCGCCGATGCGCGTTGCAGGCGACACCCGCGAGGCGGTGAGGGTGTACTCCCCCGGCGCGACGTTCAGCAGCCCGCCCTGTCCGCTCGCGTCGGTGGACATCGGGCGCGGGTCGGGCAGGCCCGAGACGTTGTAGAACGCCGTGGCCCCGGTGGCCGCGGGCGAGACCGCCACGGCCGCCCCGGAGGCCGCGCCGAGGCAGTGCCCCACGCCGAAGGTGATGGCGCCGCGGGTGTCGTCGAGCATGCCGCCGAGCGCGCCGCCGAGGGCCATAAAGGTCGCCGCGGGCACGAGCACCGCCGAGGTCTCGGGCATGACCGCGGTGATGGGCGGGTTGAAGAAGGTGCGCGTCGGGGTCACCGCGCCCGAGCCCGCGCCGCCCGTGAACTCGATGTAGCCCTGGTAGCCGTTGGTGGCGAGGGGCACCATGAGGGTCACGAAGCCCATCGCGTCGGTGGTGCCCATCGACTGCGGCGTGGCGCAGGTGATGTCGGTGCGCGCGCAGGCCCTCACCGTGAGCCCCGACATGCCCATGTTGTTCGAGAAGTTCAGGGCGCGGAGGCGCACCGTGGACATGGTCCCCGCGGCCATCGGCGCGGGCACGCGGCCGATGCAGAAGTACGGGTCGGGCGCGTCGGTGGCGGTGGTCGCGTCGGTGGCGGTGGTCGCGTCGGTGGCGGTGGTCGCGTCGGTGGCGGTGGTCGCGTCGGTGGCGGTGGTCGCGTCGGTGGCGGTGGTCGCGTCGGTGGCCACGGGCACGTCGGTGGCCACGGGCACGTCGGTGGGCGCGGGCACGTCGGTGGCCACGGGCACGTCGGTGGGCGCGGGCGCGTCGGTGGCCACGGGCCGGTCGGTGGCCGCGGATACGTCGGTGACCGCGGCGTCGTTGGGGGCCGGATCGCTGGAGCACGCGCTCACGAGCATGGCCGCCATCAGACCGAAGACACTTGTCTGTCGCATGAAGAACTCTCCCCTCGAAAAGAAGTGCGGACCCTACGCCTCGCCGCGCTTCGGGGCAATGTCGAGGTGGCCCCGTGCGTCGCGCACGCAGCCGCGCAGCCAGCGCAGGGCGTCGTCGTCGTCGCCGTGGTTCCAGAGGATCTCTTGCGGAAAGCTCGGGAGCGCGAAGGGGAGCGGGGCCGTGCGCAGCGCGCGGTGACGGGTGAGGAGCCGCGTGGCGATGTGGCCGGGCACGGTGGCGACGAGGTCGGTGCCGGGCAGCAGCTCGCCGAGGCTCGAGAAGCGCGCGACGGAGCACACCACCCGGCGGCGCACCGCGGTGGCGTCTTCGACGATGCCGCGGAGGTCACCGTTGTACGACACGATGACGTGGGGGCGCGCGGTGTACTCCGCGCGGGTGACCTTCGCGCCCAGGCCCGAGACCTTCGGGTCGTGCACACACACGAAGCGGTCGGTGCCCAGCACCTCGCGCGCGACCTGCGGCGGGGCCTCGTCGGCGACGGTCACGGCGAGGTCCACGCGGTGCGCGGTGAGCGCGTCGTTCACCGTGCGGAACTGCACCGGGATCACCACCAGACGCGCCCCGGGCGCCTCGCGCCGCACGCGCTTCATCAGCGCGCCGAGGAGCAGGAACTCCACCCCGTCGTCCATGCCCAGGCGAAAGGTGCGCTCGCAGCGCGCGGGGTCGAACGCCGGCCCGGCGCGCACCGCGTCGAGCAGCCCCCGGAGGTGTGGCCGCGCGGCGTCGACCACCTGCCGCCCCCGTGCGGTGAGGGTGATCCCGCGCCCCTGACGGGTCACCAGGGCCTCGCCCACGGCGCCCTGAAGCCGCCCGAGGGCCGCGCTCACCGCCGACTGCGTGAGGTAGAGCCGGGCCGCCGCGCGGGTCACCCCGCCCTCCTCGGCCACCGTCAGGAGCACCCGCAGGAGGTTGAGGTCCAGGTCTCGTTCATCAACACCGCTCATGGATGGCATTCATCCTATTCGCTGGTGCGATGAATGGCCATGGCTACCCTCTCTCCCGTTGGCGGCGATGTGCCGCCGGGAGGTTTCTCATGGGATCAACCAACGAGACGCGGGTGGCGGTGGTGACGGGCAGCAGCCGGGGGCTCGGCGCGGCGATGGCGCGGCGGCTGGGGCGCGACGGGTTCTTCGTGGTGGTGAACTACCTCCGCAGCGAGCCCGAGGCCCTCGCGGTGGCGGCCGAGGTCGTTGCGCAGGGAGGCCGAGCCGCGGTGGTGCAGGGCGACGTGAGCACGGTGGCCGGGGTCGATGCGTTCTTCGCCGGGGTCGACGCCGCGCTGGCGAGGCACGGCCTCCCCGCGCGCTTCGACGTGCTGGTGGCCAACGCGGGGATCATCCAGGCGAAGCCCTTCGCCGAGACCACCGAGGGTGACTTCGACGCGCTGTTCAACACCAACGTGAAGGGGGTGTTCTTCCTCGTGCAGCGCGCGCTCTCGCGGCTGCGGGACCACGGCCGGGTGATCACCCTGGGCTCGGGGCTCAGCCGGGTGGCGAACCCCGTGTACGGGCCCTACTCGGCCACGAAGGGCGCCATCGACGTGCTCACCCGCGTGTGGGCCAAGGAGCTCGGCGCCCGCGGGATCACCGTGAACACCCTCGCCCCGGGCCCCATCGACACCGACATGAACCCCTGGCTGCGCACGGAGCAGGGCGCTCGCACCATCTCCGAGCACGCCGCCCTTGGCCGCGTGGGGCACGCCGATGACATCGGCGACGCGCTGGCCTTCCTCGCGGGCCCCGACAGCCGCTGGGTGACCGCGCAGCGCATCGAGGCCAGCGGCGGGCTGTACCTCTGACCGCCGCGCACACGAAATTCGCCTCGGGACGCGCACGAATGCCACGGTGATCCCACCGGGCGTTCACGGTGCCATGACGGGATTGTCACGGTGTCAGGGAGGTCCGCGGCGCGTTTTCTGCGGTGATTGTCTCTGGCACGCGGCGCGCACAGATCCCGGGCACCGAGGTGCAACCATGCGCATCTCTCTCCACCGTTCACACCTCTCGCAGACCGCCTCGGCGGTGATGATCCCGCTGCTGTTGAGCACGTCCTTCGCGGTGGCGTCGCGCCGACCGAGGGCCACGCACGCGCTCCCGGCGGATGCGGGGTTGAGCCTGCCGCCGTCGCTGGTGGCGCCCGCGTCACAGTCGACGCGCACGCGCGACGAGGCGTTGCTCACGGTCGAAGCGACGGTGCCGCTGCGCCTGCAGAGCGCGGCGTTCCCGTCGCAGCCGGTGCCCGGGGCGCTGGCGTATGTGCCTGCCGGCGTCGACACTGGCCATCCCCTGCACGTGGTGGTGTTCTTTCACGGATGGAACGGCTGCGCCGCGGCGGTGGCGTCGGACGAGCAGATCCCGTGTCGTCCGGGCGGGCCGCGTCGCGGGTCGTTGGACCTCATCGGACAGTTTCGCGCCTCGGGTCGCGCGGCGGTGCTGCTGATCCCGCAGCTCGGCCTGGAGACGCAGCGGGGGGATCCTGGCCAGCTCGGCGCGCGCGACGGTCTCCGGCGCTTTCTCGACGAGTCGCTCACGGCCCTCGCGCCGCAGCTCGGGGCGCACCGCGTCGACGAACTCGCGAGCGTGAGCGTCGTCGCCCACAGCGGCGGCTACGAGGCGGCCTACGCGGTGCTGCGCCAGGGTGGCGTCGAGGTGCAGCGCGTGGCCTTCTTCGACGCGACGTACACGGGCATCCCGACCCTCGCGGGGTGGCTGCGGCCATCGCTCGAGAACCCCTTTCTCGACCGTCGCTTCGTGAGCGTCTTCGGCCGCGGCGCGGCGGGCGCGGGGAGCCGGCAGCTGCAGCGCCTGCTCCGCGCGGACGGGCACGGCGGGGAGGTCTTCCTTCGGTCGGCGCCCGGGCGGGTGACCGAAGACGATCTGCGCCGCCCCGTGTCCCTGCTGCACAGCGACGGGGACCATCAGCAGGTGCTGCGCCGCAACCTCGTGACGGTGCTCCGCGCGATGGGGCTCCCCGCGGTGCCGCCCGCGCCATAGGGTTCGCGGCCGCGCCCCTCACGCGGGCGAGAGCATCGACGCGGCCCCCATCTGCGGCTCCTCGGGCACCACCGAGACGGGACCGGCGGCCACGGCGCGGTTCCGCCCACCGTGCTTCGCGCGGTACAGCGCGGCATCGGCGCGGGAGATCACCTGCGCCAGCGGCTCGGCGACCGCCCGCGCGTCGTCCACCTCGCGCACGGCGTAGCCGCAGGAGAGCGAGAAGCGACACTCCCGCCCCTTCGGCAGCCGCACGGACTGCGTCGCGATGGACTCGACGAGGCGCGTCGCGACCCCGCCCGCAGACTCCTCATCGCAGTCGGGGAGGAGCAGGCAGAACTCCTCGCCGCCGTAGCGCCCCACGAGGTCGGTGGTGCGCACCGACGCCCCGAGGTGCCGCGCCGCGAAGGCCAGCACCGCGTCCCCGCCCTGATGCCCGAAGGTGTCGTTGACGCGCTTGAAATGGTCGATGTCGATCATGAGCACGGCGAAGCGCGCGGGTGGGGCCCGGTGCGCGACCACCTCGGCCCCCTCGAAGAACGCCGTGCGGGTGAGCAGCCCGGTGAGCCCGTCGCGCCGCGCGCGCTCCACCGACTCGGCGCGCAGGCGCTCCTGCACCATCGCGAAGAAGGCCACCGAGCCGCCGATGACGAACAGCGCGCTGAAGAGCAGGGTGCCCACGCTGAAGCGCCCGGCGCCATGGGCGCTCAGGCAGTTCGACGCCGTGAGCAGCCGCGCCGCGCGCGCGACGAAGCGCACCGAGAGCGCCCCGAGGAGGGTCACCGTGAACCAGGCCAGCGGCGCGCGCCGCCCGGCGAAGTGCCGCGCCAGCAGCGCGGCCATCGAGAGCAGGATCACCGTCAGCCCCGCCGCCATCCCCGCCTGGGCGAAGCGGTAGGGCACGCCGAAGGGCTGCACCGCCACCAGCCCCGGCAGCCCCAGCGCGCCGCCCGCGAGCAGCCCTCGCACGGGCACCGGGCGCTCGAAGAGCCGCGCGAAGGCCCGGACGCACAGCGCAGGGAACAGCAGCACCAGCGCGTTGCCCAGGTGGAACGACAGCCAGAAGGGCACCATGTCCCGCAGCACCAGGAGCATCACCGCGATGCCGCCGACGAGCATGGCGACACCCCACGACTCCAGCGCGTACTCCCGACGGCTGTAGGGCGCGCGAGAGACTGAACGCGGCGCCCGCCATCATCCACGCGGTGCAGGCGGTGGCGAAGAGCAGGGTGAGGGTGTCGAGGTGAAACTCGCTCGCGGTGTGCACGATGGTCCCAACAGGGCCGATGC
>JBILLI010000375.1:0-7250 GCA_044376155.1 Polyangiales bacterium | reverse complement strand
CGGCGAGACCTTCCATCGCCTGCGCGACCAGGGTCTCCCCGTCGACAACCTCCCGCGCGCCGAGGAGACCTGGACGGCCCTCGCCGACCTCGCGTCGACCCTGCTCGACCCGCTGCGCGCACACTTCGGCGTGGTGGCGCTTACCTACGGCTTTGCCGGCCCCGCCCTCACGAAGCACATCCCCGGCAGGATCTCTCCGCCCCACGACCAGCACGCGGGCTTCGAGCACAACGCGAGGGGAGCGCGGGTGTGCGCGCGCGACGGGCAGGCGTGTGACCTCCACGTGCCGGGGAGGGGCTCCCTGGAGGTCGCGCGGTGGATCCGTGACGCGCTCCCCTTCGACCGGATCTACCTCTATGGCGATGACCGCCCGCTGCACCTGAGCTTCGCGCCCGAGCCTCGCGGCGCGGTGATCGCGATGCGTCCCGGCGGTCGCGCGCGGGTGCCCCTCGATGTCTCCCGACGGAGCTGGGACGAGATCTCTGCGCTCCTCACGCCACGTCTCCCGGGGTGAGCGCGGCGCGTCCCTGTGGCACCCTGCGCGGCCCATGCGCAGCGTTCACAGCAGCGACCTCAAGCACCTCGCGTTCCTCGACGGATTCGGCCTCACGCGCATCTCCCTGCCCAACAAGGTGAAGACCGAGCGCAAGGTCTCCGCCGGACTCGACGCGACCCTGAGTCTCAACGCCGCGCGCACCGAGATGCTCGCGTGGCGCGAGAACTGGAACTCCATGCACCACCTCGCGTTCCCCGCGATGAAGGCGCTCACCAAGATCGATCGCTTTGGCCTCGCGGGCACCGCCCTCGCGCCCGACGGCGGCTTCGTCGACGTCACCACCGTGCACGGACCCGACGCGGTCGCTGAGCTCCGGCGCTTCTCCGATCCGCACACGCCGCCGACCTCCACGAAGCTCCCTCGCCGCGACGTGCCCGTGCGCCCCGGGGTGACGCTCGACGGCGCGAAGCCCGCGTGGCGTCCGCTGCGACTGGTGACCGCGCCCTCGGGCGTGTGGGCGGCCCTCCTCGGCAGCGAGGCGACGCTCCTCGTGGGGGACTTCAACGTGCCCGAAGGACGGCTGCGCTGGAGCACCACGGTGCGGGTCCCCCGCGAGGCCCTCGTGACCCTGCACCCCTTCGACGACGGGCGCGTGGTGGTCGCGGCCTTCTCGCCGTCGCGCCGCGAGAGCACCCTCGTGCGCTTCGACGCCACGGGGAACTCCCTCGGCGTGCACGTGCTCCCCTCGCTGTGCCCCGCGGTGCCGGTGACCTCCGACGCGGCGCTGCACCAGCCCAGCCCCGAGACCGTCGCGCGCACGCCCCTCGACGGCGGACTCGCGCACACCTCGGGCATCGCCCGCGACGACCAGGGCGTCGGTCGGGTCTTCGGTGAGGGGGACGCGGGGTACTTCCTCCCCTGGCACGCCGAGTCGGTGATCGACCTGCGCAGCGGTGACGCGATCTCGCGCAAGCTCGCCGACGACGACGCGCCCGTGCGACGGTGGTTCCGCGAGCACCTCGCGCGGGCCAACGCGTTGGGCAACCCCGGCGGGATCCTCTTTGAGCTCAAGAACTTCGACCCCAACCCCGCGCGGAGAGACTTCGGCTTCTCCTTCGACGCCACGCGCGGCGACGGCTCCCTCGTCGGGGCGCTCGCCGCGGGCATGCTCACCGCGATCACCGACGACGCGCTGCAGAACCTCCACGGGTGGCACTGGTCCGTGGGCGGCGGGCTGAGCCCGGAGTTCGTCGCCGACCGCTGGGACGACGCCGAGGTCGACGTGGCCTTTGGCGCGCTGGAGTCCGCGGGCGTGCCCCTGCTGGAGTGCCTCAAGTGCCTCGGTGGCGCGTACGCGTTCTCGTCCACATCCCCTGCGCCGCAGCGGGTTCCGTTCACCGCAGGCGGCGCGCGGAGGTTCCTCGCGGGGTTGACCTGGGCGCTCACGCACCGCGGGGCCGAGGGCGTGCGGGCGGCGTCGCGGGAGCTCGCGTCGGGGCTCACGGTGGGTGATGTCGCCGAGGCGCTCAAGGCCCTGCCGAAGGAGCGCGGTCCGCGGGTGGACTACCACGTGCTCGACCTGCTCACGGTGCTCTCGGCCCAGGTGTTGCGGCACGAGCTCATCCCGGTCGTCGCCGCGCTGCGCCGGGTGCCCGACGCCTGGCGGCAAGGGGTCGGGTCGCGGTTGGAGCACGCCGTGAAGTGGGTGAAGTCCGAGGCCGCGGAGCCCGACGTGTTCGCCACGAGGGCCGCGCTGGAGTCGACCGCCTCAGGCGGGATTGATTTTTACGTGCGCCGCGCGCTGGGCTGATCTGCCAAAGCGCTACGCCCGTGCTCGCCTACGGCGTGGGGCAGCCCCTAGACTCCACGGGTGATGATCCGTCCCCTGCTCGTGCTCACGCCCCTCGCGGCGTCGCTGGTGGCCTGGTTCATGACCCGCATGTGGTTCGGCCACGACCCCACGGTCTGGCGGGTGAGCGCGCTGCTCGGCGGTTGGGCGCCCGTGCTCGCGGCGTCGCTCGTGATGTACCTCCGCCGTGAGGGGCACCGCGAAGACTCCGTGGGCGCGGCGTGGCTGGCCCGCGCGCTCGGCGTGCACTGCGTGCTGCTCTGGATGGTCGGCGTCTCGGACTGGCTCCGCGGCCCGCCCAACACCCCGCCCGCGTGGAACATCGACAGCGGCACCCCGCTGGTCTTTCTCGCCTTCGCGCCGTGCTTCGCGCTCTGCGCGACCGCGGTGCACCACCTCGCGGCGCTCACCACCGCCCGCCCTGCGCCGCGCTTCCGGCGGGTGCTTGATCCCACGTCCACGCACTATCGCGCGCCGCCTGCGCGGTCGGGGGAGGGTGTCGCGCGGCGGGTGCGGGTCGATGCGCCGTGGATCCGGCCCGCGGTGTGTGCGGTGATCCTCGGCGGCGCCCTGCTCGTGCCGGTGTCGCCCGCGGTGAGCGCCGTCCTCGCGGCCGGGTTGTTCGGCGCGGTGGGCACGCGACAGACGCTCGTGCCCGCGGTGATCGCGTTGGCCGCGCTGAGCGCCCGGGGGGCCCTGGTCGGAGACGACATCGACACCCTCGCGATGCGCTGGCCCGCGCTGCTCGTGGCGACCGTGGGGGTCTACACCCTCGCCGCGTCGCGCGTTCGTCAGCGCATGACGACGCAGCGCACCTGGGGGTAGTCCGACCCGAGGCAGGTGCGCATCTCGCGCTGACACGCGGGCTCGGACCTCTGCGACGACGCGAAGCAGCCCTCAAACGCGCCCAGCTCGCCCGCGCAGCGCTCCCGAATGCACGGGTCGTCGGTGCACATCGACGCGTCGATGCAGCGGTCGAGGGCGTCGCTCTGCGCGGGGCAGCAGCGGGTGGCGGCGAGGTAGACGCAGAAGCCGCAGTCCTGGTCGCGGTTGATGCATCCCTGCTGGCACACGGCGTTCGCGCCGCAGCCGCAGAAGCAGGTGCGCACGGCGTTGCCGCACATGCCCGGGTCGATGACGACGTCCTCGGGCACGGCGGGGACATCGTTGGAGGGCGTACGGTCCATCGCGACGTCGCGGGGCGCGTCGAGGGAGACGCGGTCGGGGCCAACCTCGGGCGCGTCGCGCGCCGTGGGGGCGTCGAGGGTCGCGTCGAGGGGCACGTCGACGGTCGACGCGCTGTCGGGGACCGACACCGGGGGTGACGTCGCGCACCCCGCGAGCACGAGGATCGTGGCGAGGATGTGCGCGTGGCCCCCATCCCCGGCCCTTCCCCCGCCTCGGGGGAAGGGTGGCGAACCACTGCCGGAGGAATGGTCCACGCGTCGCATAAACGATTGCACCCCAGAGGTTTCGTGTCGCGTGGACCCTTCCTGAGACAGTGGTTGTCCACCCTTCCCCCGAGGCGGGGGAAGGGCCGGGGAAGGGGGCCACGCACCCGCCGGCACGGCGTCCTCCGGCGGCGGCGCAGCAGCGGGAGCAGCGCCGTGAGCAGCCACAAGCCCTTGCGCCCCAGGGGCTTCGACGTGTCGCCGGCGCGGCACTGGCAACCCGGCGGGAGCTCCTCCACCGCGCCGCCATCCCCCGCGACCCCCGCGTCGCCCGCGAGGCTGACCACGTCCACGGCGTCGCTGGCGTCGCTGGCGTCGCTGGCGTCGTCCATCGCGTCGCTGGCGTCGGCGACGTCGTCGATCACGTCGTCGACGGGCGCGTCCACCGGGGCGGGGAGCACCACGTCGGCAACGGCCATCCCCGCGTCGATCACCCGCGGACGCACCCGCACGGTGCAGCGCACGGCGTCGTCGGCGGGGCCGAACCAGGTCATGCCCTCTTGCACGAGGGCGTAGGTGTCGGCGAGGTCCTGCGTCACGCCAACCTCGGGGATGGACAGCACGAAGGAGAAGCGCCCCACGGCCCCCGGCGCGGTGGCCGCGTCGACGGCGCTCGGACGGCTCGGCGAGAGCCAGTTCATGCTGTCGTAGAACGCGCCGCGACGGTCTCGCGGGGAGGTGGTCCCGAGGCGCGTGCCGGTGGTGTCCCAGGTCGCGGTGCCCGTGTTGCGATACTCCACGATGGCCACAGGGCGATCACCCGCGGTGGCCTCGGCGGGACAGCTCACCCGCACCAGCGTGGCGGCGTAGGCGGGCGTGGTGGGGACGGTGGTGCAGCCGTTGCGCGCGAAGCCCGCGGCCGGGGCGCGCGCGAGGCGGGCCTCGGTCATGGGTCCGTAGGCGCCGTCTTCACCGATGCGGTCGCCGGGGTTGTTGGTGTTCCAGAGGCGCTGAAAGGCCCGCACGGAGTCGCTGCGGCGGTCGGTGCCGGGGCAGTCGAAGTGCACGTCGTCGCTGCCCGGGTAGGGGTGACGGCACCCTGCGCTGGTCATCGCTCGCAGCGCCGCGGACCAGTTCGCGAGATCCACCGCGATGCCCGTCTCGTGGTTCGACTGTCCAGGCCGCGCGGCGAGCCCACACGCGCCGGAGTGGTAGAGCACGTACTGGTCCGCGAGGGTGCGAAACATCGAGTTGATCTGCAGGGGCGTGGTGCGCGCGGCGGTCCACAGCGCGTCGCGGGTGCTGGCCTGGGCGAGGGTGAACAGCCGCGACTCGCTCACGGAGATTCCCGTGCGCGGGGTGACGTTCACGAACACCGAAGGGAACAGGCAGATCTGCGTCTCGACGAGCTGTCGGGAGACGGCCTCGACGCCCGCCGTGCTGCACCGCCCCTGCGCCGCCACGCCCGACACGGTCTGCGCCGACGCGGTGGCGCCCAGGAGCAGGAGAGACAGCGAGAGCCGCGTGCGCACGGCGCGATGGGAGCACGAGGACCGCACCGGGTGGAAGAGCCGCGTTGACCCTCCGCGCGCCCTCGCGCGATGCTGGGGTCGTTGGCACCGCGACGACTCCCCCTCGCGCAGCGTGAGGCCGCGCTGGCCGTGGTGGCCGCGGTGCACGCGCGCTGTGACTGGTCCGTGACCCTCGCGGGGGACCCCCTGCGCTATGCCCACCGCCACCCCCCGGGCGAGGACCGCGAGGTCGCGGCCATGCTCGGCGCGCTGCTCGCCTTCGGCAACGTGAAGGCCATTCTCGCCAAGCTCGACGCGCTGCTCCACCGCCTCGACGGCGCGCCCGGACGCACCGCGCGAACGGCCACGCGTGAGGAGCTCACCGCCCGCCTTCACGGATGGCGCCACCGCACCTTCGGCGGCGACGACGTGGCCGCGCTGCTCTTCGCCGCGGGAGAACTCCTGCGACGCGACGGTTCCCTCTTCGCCGCCCTCGACGCGCACTGGGACGACGCGCAGGACCTCCGCGAGGCCCTCGCGCGCTGGGTCGACGGGCTGCGGGCGAGCGCCTGGCCCGGCGGGCTCGACCGCGCGGCGAAGCACCTGCTCCCCGATCCCCGCGGGCCGAGCGCGAGCAAGCGGCTGCTCCTGCTCGCGCGCTGGGCGGTGCGACACGAGGGGCCCGACCTCGGGCTGTGCGCGCGCGTCCCCGCGGCGGCGCTGGTGATGCCCCTCGACGTGCACGTGCACCGCATCGCGCGCAACCTCGGCTTCACCGCCCGCGCCGACGCGAGCTGGACCACCGCCCTCGAGATCACCGACGCCCTGCGCCCGCTCGACCCCGGCGACCCCGTGCGCTTCGACATGGCCCTCTGCCACGTGGGGATCTCCATGCGCTGCCCCTCGAAGCGCGACCCCGTGCGCTGCGAGGGGTGCGCGTTGCGGTCGGTGTGCCGTCACTGGTGGTCCACGCAACCTCCGAGGGTGTCTCACCCGAGTCCCCGCGCATGAACCGAACCCTCTCCGCCTTCGTGTGTCTCGGTGCCCTCGCCGCCTGCAAGCGGCAGCCCCCCCTCGCGCATGTCGTGACCGTCGTCGACAGCGGCCCGATGCTGATGGTGACCGGCCTCTTCGGCGTGCCCGGACCCACCTCTGCGATGAACCCCCTGGGCTTCGCGGCCAACGTGCGGCCGGGGCGGTGCGTGCGTCCTCCCTCCGCGCGGCAGGTGCTCGCCACGGTGGACCTGTCGCGCACGGGCCCGCCCGTGACCCCGCGCTTTCGTGACGTCGGCGCGCTCACGGTGCGCGACGAGCGCGACGACGTGCTCGCCGCGATGCGACCGGGGATGATGGGCTTCTACATGGGCATGATCCCGCGCGGGTCCGCGCGACGGCTGCGGGTGGAGGTCGGAGGTGGCAGCGGGCTGCGCGGTCACCGCTTCGACTCGGTGCCGCTGAACCCCTCGGGCAACCCCACGCGGCTCACGGCGCCGGCCAACGGGTTTCGCGTGCGCCGCGGCACGCCCGTGCGCTTCGCGTGGGCCGGTGCGGGCTACCGCGATGCGTTCCTGCAGGTGATGGTGGGCGACCCCGGCGGCGCCGACGCGCAAGGCGTGGTGTGTCGGCTCGACTACGGTCGCGGCGCCATCACCTTGCGCGGCGAGGACCTCGACCTGCGCGGCCACCGCGGCCCGACGGTGCTGAGCGCGACGTTGATCACCGCGACCTCGTCGTCGGAGGGTCCGTGGCTGCTCAACGTGATGACCACGGCGGCCGCGGTGGGCGGGATGCTCGAGTGAGCGCGGGTCGCGCGGCCCCCTCCGCGCTGCCGCGCGCCCTCCCCCGCGCTGCGCCTACCCATTGCCCAAACTGCACCTACACCTTCGGAATGCACCGCAAGCGGTGTGTGGACGACGCGGTTGGGTGCGGCTCTTCTGATGTTGCGACCCACGCAAGAAGTTGCGCGTGGCGTCGTGACGGCCCTCATCCCCCAACCCCTTCTC
>JBILLI010000028.1:0-23728 GCA_044376155.1 Polyangiales bacterium | reverse complement strand
GGTCACCTCGCCGGGGCTCGTGTGCGGCACGCCCGACTACATGGCCCCGGAGCAGGCGCGGGGCCTCGCCCCCGACCCCCGCTCGGACCTCTACGCCGCCGCCGTGGTGCTCTACCAGTGCGTCACGGGCCGGCTCCCCTTCGAGGCCGAGCACGCGAACGACGTGCTCGATCTGCACGTCAACGCCCCGCCCCCCGACCCGCGGATCTACGTCCCCGAGCTCCCGGCTCGCTTCGTCGACACGCTGCTCCGCGCGCTCGCCAAGTCCCCCGACGCGCGCTTCCAGTCCGCCGTGGATTTCGCCGAGGCGCTGCGCATCGCCGCGAGCCCCGAGGCCAGCGCCGCGGGGCTCACCCCCTGCCCCGCGTGTGGTCAGGGGGTCACCCTCGGCGCGCGCTTCTGCGGCCACTGCGGCCACCCCATGGAGGCCAAGGCACCTCGCGTCGCGAGCGCGAACAACGGGCCCCCGGCGGCGTCAGACCTCGCGGCCCTGCCGATGCTGGAGCGCGAGGAGGCCCTGAGCCAGCTGGAGCTCGGCCTCTCGCGCGCCGCGCAGGGGGGCCTCGTGGCGCTCGCGGTGGTGGGCGAGGAGGGCGCGGGGCGCTCGCGGCTCCTCGACGTGTTCAACGCGCACGCGCGCTCGCGCTGCCGCCGGGTCGTGGTCGCGCGCCCCGACCCGCACCTCGCGGGCGTCGCCTACCACGCCGCCCGGGAGGCCCTGTGCGGGCTGCTGGGCGTCGACGTCGCCGACGACCTCGTGGCGTGGTTCGACCGGCGAGGCAACGAAGACCCGACCCTCGACGGGGCGCTGCGGGCGGGCTTTCTCGAGATCTGCTCCCCCGAGGGCCCCGTGGAGCTCGACGCCGAGGCGCGCGGCGACGCCGCGGTGCGCGCGATCACGTTCGCGCTGCACGAGGCCCGCGGGGGCGACGGCGCGGGGCCGGTGATCCTCGCGTTCGAGAACGCGCACCGGATGGACGGCGCCTCGCTGCGGGTGGTCCGCGCGCTGATGTCGCGGCCGGTGTCGCGCCCCACCCTGCTGGTGGTGACCTGCACCCCGCAGCTCGTCCCCACGCTGCCGCGCAGCGAGACCATCACCCTGCGGCCGCTCAGCGCCCACGGGGTCGCGGCGGTGGTCGACGCCGCGCGGTCCATCCTCGACGTCGACACCCTGCTGCTCCCCGGCGCGGAGCTCCTCCCGATGCACGTCGAGCAGCTGCTGCGGTGGCACGGCGACGGCGGCGGCGAGGCCCCCGCGCGCCTCGTGGACCTCATCGCGCACCGCGTGGAGCGCATGAGCGCACGAGCCCGGCGGCTGCTCCCCTGCGTCGCGGTGCTCGGCGAGTGCGACGCCGCCGAGGCCTCCCGGGTGCTCGGCGCCCCCGTCGAGGAGTCCCTCTTCGCCTCGCTCCACACCGGGGGATGGGTCCGCGCCGCCGAGGGTCGCACCGGGCGCTGGCGCGTCGCGCACCCGCTGATCCTCGATGTGCTCAGCGACTGCGTGCCGGCGTCGGTGCGGGTGTCGCTGCACCGCGCGGCGCTGCAGTCCGAGGAGCGCGCGCTGCCCATGGAGGTCGAGGCGCTGCACGCCGAGCAGACCGGCGCGGTCTTTCTCGCGCTGCTGAAGCTCGGGCAGGTGGGCGACCGCGCGCTCGCCCGGGGCGACCACGGCAGCGCCGCGCACGCCCTGCGACGCGGGATGGAGCTCGCGCGACGGGAGTACCTCAAGGGCGACGCCGACGTCACCGACGACACCCTCTCGATCTTCGCCCGCAAGCTCGGCGAGGCCCTCGTGGGTGCGGGGGACTACGCCGAGGCCGAGGGCGTGCTGCGCGAGGGCCTCGGGGTCGCCGTGACCGAGTCGCAGGAGTGGATCCGCCTGCAGTGCGTGCTCGGCCGCGCGTACTTCCTCCGCGGGCGCCACGGGGCCAGCGAGAGCGCCTTCGACGCGGCGGCGGCGGCCGCGACCCGACGACGGCTGCACGGCATCGCCGTCGAGGTGCTCATGGCCCGCGCGGAGCTCGAGGTCTCCGCCGGCGCCGACGAGTGGTCGCTGCGCACGCTCACGCGCGCCGAGGCCCTGCTCGACGCCGCCCTGCAGGGCGCGCGCGACGACGACCCGCTGTGGTGCCAGCGCGCCGAGGTGCTCCTCTGGCTCGCCCGCGCGCAGCGGGTGGTGGGGGCGCCGGGCGGCGAGGCCCTGCTCGACCGCGCCCGCGCCATCGCCCTGCGCGCCGGGCTTCGGGTGCTCCACGCGCAGTGCGACGCCGAGGCCGCCGAGCTCGCGGAGGGCGCCGCCGACCGACGCCTCGCGCAGCGCCTCTGGCACCGCGCCAGTCAGCACGCCCGCGAGGCCGGAGATGTCTCCCTCGCGGGTCAGTACGAGCAGCGGCTGAAGCGCCTCGGCGTGCACTGAGCCCCTGGCCGTCTCAGGGGGGAGGTTGACAGCGCGCGCCGCGGTGGCGTAGGGTCCGCGCCCCTTTCGGTATCAGGAGAGTCTCGTGGCAAATCATGCGTCAGCAGAGAAGCGGAACCGTCAGCGCATCAAGCGCACCATTCGCAATCGCGCGGTGAAGAGCGAGTTCCGTACACTCGTGAAGACCGTGCGCGAGGCGCTGAACAGCGGCGACGCCGCCGCCGCGGCGAAGGCCCTCACCCCGGCGATCTCGGCGCTCGACAGCGCGGTGACCAAGGGCGTGATGCACCGCACCACGGCCTCGCGCCGGGTGTCCCGCCTCGCCGCCGCCGTGCACGCGCTCAACAACGCCCCCAAGGCCTGAGCCTCAGGGCGGGGCGTCGCGCAGCGCGGCGCCGTCGGTCAGCAGCACCACCAGATAGACCTGTCCATCGGCCCTCGCGGCGCCGACACCGACCACCCTTGCGCCGTTCTCTTCGAGCCGTTCGCGGTGCGCGGGGGACGCGAGCAGCGCGCCGAGCGCGTCGCCGAGGGTGGGCCCGCGCCCGACGACCTCCACCACGATCCCGGCCTGCACCTGCGCCGCGGTCCACACGGCCAACGGTCCCTGGTCGTCGACGACGTGCGCGACCCGACGCGCCGCCGCGAGGGTCGACGCGCGCCGCGAGGCCAGCATCGCGGCGAGGGGATCGGGGCGCAGCGCACCGCGGCGGGCCCGCGCGCGCAGCGCGTTGACCGCCTGTCGGACCCCGATTTCGTCCCCCACCGTGGGGTTCTCCCAGGCCACCGGAGGCCCCACCCGCCACCGCGCCCACACCTGAGGATCACCCTGTCGAGTGAGGGTAATTTGCATCGTGCCCGCGGTGACCTCGGGCGCCGCGACACACCCGTCGTCGCCGAGGTCCACGCGCGCGATGGGGCCATCGTCGGGGGCCACCACGAGCTGCGGGGCGCTTGCCCCCGCGGGCAGGGCCACGCACCACCGCGCGGGCGTCGCCGTGACCTGCAGCTCGGCGAGCCGCGGCACCAGCGCGGCGGCGGTCTGCGCCTCGCCGTGGACCACCGCGCAGCGCGGCGACGCGTCCGGCGCGCGCGAGGAGATCCACGCGCGCAGCCGCGCGAGGCGGGTGTCGGCATCGCCTCCGTCGGCCCGCCAGGTGAGCACCTCGGGCGCGCGCATCGACGCGTCCTCGGTGAGCGCGCGGATCGTCGCGGCCGACGGCGGCGGGGAGCGCATCGCCGCGCGCGCCGCGGGCAGCAGCCGTCCGTCGAGGCGACACGGGAGTTCCTGCGCGCCCACGACGCGCGCGACCAGGGTAACGGCCAGCACCACGACCCTCCGCGCGACGACGCTCATCGCGGATCATGGTAGCGTCTTCGCCGTGCGCGCCCTGCCCTACTTTCTCCTGGTCACCGCCCTCTCGCTGCCCGCCGCGGCGCAGCAGCCCCTCACCCGCGACGCGTTGATCAGCGCCCTCTCGGGCTTCGAGTCGCAGCCCGAGGCCGCCGAGGTGCGGCGCTGGGGCGCGGGCGCGGTGCCCCTGCTCGCCTCGGTCGTCGACGACGGCGATGTCATGGTCGGCACGCGGGCGCGGGCCGCGTACGCGCTCCGGGTGTTCCTCACCGACCCCGCGGCGCTCTCGCTGCTCCAGCGACTCGTGGCGCAGGCCGACGGCAACCTCTTCGTGCGCCTCGCGGCGATGGACGCGCTGGCCGAAGGCGGCGCCCCCCTCGCCCCCATCACCGCCCAGCTCGCCTCGCCCGACAGCGACCTCCGCGCGGGCGCGGCGGCGTCGCTGTCGCGGGCGCAGAACGTCTCCGCGGCGCGCGCGGCCCTCACCGCGCGGCTGCGGGTCGAGAGTGATCCCGCGGTGCGCCTGCGGCTGGACCAATCTCTGCGCAGAATCTCCACGCCCGCGCGCTGAGTCGCGATAGCATCGTCGGCGTCGTATGGGCACACGAACCTCCGCGGCCTCTCTGGCCCTCTCCTTCGCGCTCGCGGGCACCTCGGCGCTCGCGCAGACCACGGCCGGCGACCCCGGTCCGTCGAACACCGCCACGCCGCACCCGGCGCCCGCGCGCAGCGTCACCGCCGCCGCCACAGGCCCGCGGCTCTTCGGCCGCAACGAGGAGCACAGCGTCGGCGCGCGCTTCTGGATGTGGATCACCCCGTCGTGGCTCCCCGGCGCCTTCGCCCACGTCGAGGGCGACTGGGGCGGCGCGCTCACGGTCTCGCCGGGGGTGGAGTACGTCTACCGCAAGGGCAGCCTCGACCTCGTCATCGGCGCGCAGTACCTCGGCCTCGGCACCGGCGTCGGGTATCTCCGCGGGAACAACGAGAGCGACATCGCGCTGGAGCGCATCCAGAGCAGCCTCTGGTTCGCCAACATCAGCGGCACCTTCCTCTGGACCGTGCGCATCAACGAGTGGGCCGAGTTCCAGGGCGGCATCGGGCTCATGCTCGGGTACACGGGCGGTGAGCTGAACCGCACGCAGGTGTACCGCGAGAACGCGGGCGGCGCGATTCGCGAGTGCGGCACCGGCACCCTCGCCGGCGGCGCGCCGCAGCCCCAACCCTCCCCGGGCGGGCGCCCCGCGGTGCCCTACGCCGGCGGCTACTGCGGCACCGACAACAACCACTACCTCTACAACGACGGCACCCGCTACGCCGAGCGCAGCATCTTCGACGGCGGCGCCATTCCCCGCGTGCTGCTGCTGCCCTCGCTGCCCCACCTCGCGTTCCACTTCCGACCGCACCGCAACTTCGACATCCGGGTCGATGGCGGCTTCGCCCTCGCCGGCTTCTTCGGCGGCCTCGCGATGCACTACGTCTTCTGATCCCTCCCCCTGACCATTCTCGTCACCCCTCCCCCCCACCATGACCGCGGTGCCAGCATCGCGCGAAGCCCCTTGTTTTCAGGGCGATTCGCGCGCTTTGCGGCCGCCCCGCGAGCCTCCCAGGCGACAGCCGCTGCGGGGGCGCGACACGGATGTCAGACCGACACCGGCCCACACCCCGCCGCGGGGGTGAAAACTCCGCGCGGCGCGCTTGCATTCCCCCGGGGTTGTGTGGTGAAAGGCGCCCGTCCTTGGGTCTGGTACGGGCCTTGCGAAGGGATAGGTATTGTTTCTTGACGCTGCGACGCCCTATCGCAGCGATGTGTGAACAGACCGGGAGACGCCAACCTTCAACGGTCTGTCCGTGCAAACTCGGGGTGCAAGGCTTTCTTGCTTGACGCCTTCGGCGGGCGCCCGTCGCTTCCTTCGGCTTGTGTTGCTTCGTTCGACCTTCTTCTCCCTTCGCTTCCCTTCTTGATCCTTCGCCCTCCTTGAACCTTCTTGCTGCTGCCAACGCCTGCGCGCGGGGATTTCTTCCTTCCCCCCTGCGCGCAATCCATCTTGCACTTCTTTGACGCCGCGGCACACCCGCGGGTTCGTCGCCACGGCCCTCGACCCCGGCGGGTGATCCACTCACCCATCACGGTGGGGGTCGTGGCGACGGACTCATCGGTGTTACCCTGCGCCCCATGCCCCGCGCCTTCGCGCTCGCCCTGCTCACCCTCAGCGCCTGCGCCAACTATCAAGATCAGTTGGAACGCGCCGAGATTCACTACCGCGCCGCCCGCTACGAACACGCGCTGACGAACCTCGAGGACCTCGAGCCCGACCTCGGCCGCCTCGACGCCCGCGAGCGCATTCGGTACCACTTCGTGCGCGGCATGACCCACGCGCGGCTGCAGCAGCGCGGCGACGCGCGCCACTGGCTCGCCCTCACCCGCGAGATCAGCGCGAACACCACGGTGCTCAGCAACGACGCCGTGGCCTCGATGCGCCGGGTGCTCACCGAGACCGAGAACGCCCCGACCCCCGCGGCCGGGAGCCCCTCCGCCGCGCCCGCCCGCTGAGCGCGGTCATACCGCGCAGGTGGCGGCGTCGACGTTCACCGTGAGGGTCACGTCGCGCAGGGTGGGGTCCTCGGCGAGGCGCGCGGCCACGGGCGACACCACCCGCTCTTCGATGACCCGGCGCAGCGGTCGCGCCCCCCGCGTGGGGTGCCAACCAAGCTCCGCGAGGCGCGCGCGGTCCGCGGGGTCGACCCGCAGGCGGATCGCCCGACGCTGCAGCCCCGCGCGCTGGGCCGCCCGGGCGAGCTCGAGGTCCACCACGCGCAGGAGGTCGTCGCGGGTGAGCGCGCGAAAGCCCACCACCCGATCAATGCGGTTGAAGAACTCCGGGCGGAAGTGACGGCGCACCGCGACTTCGGCGCCAGAGGGGGCGGCGTCGGCGGCGAAGCCCGTGGGCCGCGCCTCGCTCACCCCGAGGTTCGAGGTCATCACCACCAGGGTCATGCGAAAGTCCACCGCGGTGCCGTAGGCGTCGGTGAGACGTCCCTCGCCGAGGGCGCCCAGGAGCAGGTCGAAGACCTCGGGGTGGGCCTTCTCGATCTCATCAAGAAGCACCAGGGACATGGGCTGCTCCCGCACCCGCTGCGCGAGGCTCGTGGAACCGTCGCCCGTGGCCAGCAGCCGCTGCGCCGCGCCGGGGAACATGTACTCGGACATGTCCAGCCGCACCATGCGGTCCTCGTGGCCGAAGAGGTAGTGCGCGAGGGTGCGGGCGAGCTCGGTCTTGCCCACGCCCGTGGGGCCCACGAAGAGCAGCGTGGCCACGGGGCGCTCGGGGTCGTCGAGGCCGGCCTTGAAGCGCGCGAGCACCCGCGCGGCGACGTCGCACGCCTCGTCCTGCCCCACCACCCGCGCGCGCAGCGCGTCGGCGATTTCACCAACGCCCACGCGGCGCTCGTCGGCGATGAGGTCCTCGCGCAGCCCCGTGGCCCGCGCGAAGAGCGCGCTCACGTCGCTGGGGAAGAGCGCGCGGGGGTCGGTCCGCGACGCGCCCGTAGACTCCGCCGCGAGCCCGTCGATGAAGCGCATCGCCTTGCCCGGAAAGGCCTGCGCGCGCTGAAAGGTCCCGAGGTGATGGATCAGCCGCCGCGTGGCCGCCCCCTTCAGCGCGACGTGCGGCGCCCGACGCTGCGCCCACGCCTCCACGAGCTGTTGCAGCGCGCGGCCCGAGGGCTCCCGCAGGCGCACCACGCGAAAGACCTCCATCAGCGCAGGCGCGCGACGCCGGCACTGCTCGTACTCGGCCTCGGTGCACTCCGCGAGCAGCGAGATCGACCCGCTCGCGGCCGCCCCCCCGAGGACCTCGGCGATGCTCGACCCGTCGGGCTGCGGCTGCACGATGGGCACGAGGTGATCAACGTGGAGCCAGTCGCCCTCGTGGGAGAGCTCGTCGACGAGGCGCAGGCAGCGCTCCTGCCACATGCCGAGATAGATCATCCCCGCCACGAGCCGCGTGGCCGACGTGGACCACACCCGCGGCGCCGTCCCGTCGGCCCTGCGCGACACCAGCATCCGCCGCGCGAGACGTCGCACGAAGGTGGTCTTGCCCACCCCCGCGGGGCCCACGAGGAGCAGCGATGGGGGCGGGCGCGCGTCGAGGCTCGCGGCCGCGGCGTCGAAGTCGGCGCTGTCGCCCACGTACGCGGGCAAGCGCCCCTTCGACGCGAGCTCCACGAGCTCGTCGCAGCACTGCGCGGCCACGGGGAAGCGCGCGGCGAGGGCCTCGGATTCGGGGCGGTCGTCGGCGCACACCGAGCGCGGCACCCACGCCCTCACCCACTCCTCGCCGTCGTGGCGCAGGTCGAAGATGCTCGCCGCGGAGTCTCCCAGCAGCAGCGTGCTCACCGCCGCGCGCAGCACCTCGGGGGCGATGGCGAGGCTCTCCAGCACGAACCACCACCCGAAGCGCGGGAGCATCACCCGAAAGCCCCCGCGCGCGAGCTCGCACCACGCGTACGTGAGCCGCAGCGGGATCTCCTTCGCGCCGATCACCGCCCGCTTCTTCAGCGCGGTCTGCGGGTGCACCACCACCCCCACCTCGCGCACCTGAAAGGGCTCCTCCCAGAAGTACCGCGCGAGGCTGTCTTTCCCCTCGGCCTCGCGCACCTGCAGCAGTTGTTCGAGCTGCCGCAGCACGTCGTCTTCGCTGGTGCCCACGGCGCTCGGCGAGGGCAGGTCGAAGAGGGCGTCCCACTGGCGGATCAACACCCCCGTGAGCAGCCCCCCCTCGTGCCGCGTGAACCACACCCGCAACGATCGCTTGTTCATGCGTGCCGCGCCGCGGAGCCTACACCCAGCCTTGGGGTATCGTCGCGCGATGCAGCCCCCCGACGAGTCGTCCATCGCCGCCCTGCTCTCCGAGGTGATCACCCCGTTTGAGGCGCAGCCCGTGATCCGCAAGCTGCGCGTGCGCCTGCGCGATCTGGGTGACAACGCCCGCGACGAGGTGGCGCAGTTTCGCCAGCTTCAGCGCGCCGTGCGGGAGTCTCCCGAGCTCGCGAAGGCCTTCTCGGACAAGGGCTTCGGTGATCTCACCGCGGTGGACCCGCGCAACCCCGGTCCCCTCGGCGGCGCGGTGGTGCAGGCGTTCAACCGCCTCGTCGAGGACCGCTGGGAGTGACAACGCGGGGATGATCCGTTAGAGACCCCGGCGATGAACGCGACGCCCCGGCGCGAAGGCTACGCCCAGCCCGCCGAGTGGTCCCCGCACCGCGCGTGCTGGACCGCATGGCCCTCCCACGCAGACCTCTGGCGAGGCTACCTCGAACCCGCCCGTGAGTCCGTGGCCGCCCTGGTGCGCGCCATCGCCGACGTCGACCCCGACACCGGCAGGGCGCGGGGCGAGACGCCGTGTGTGCTCGTGCTCGACGACGCCGAGGCCTCGGCCCGCGCGCACCTCGCGGGTGTGCCCGCGCGCTTCGTGCGCATCCCCTTCGGCGACATCTGGCTCCGCGACACCGCGCCGATCTTCGTGCGGCGCAGCGACGGCGACGTCGCCGCGGTGCGCTTCGGGTTCAACGGCTGGGGCGGGAAATTCGTGTTCGACCACGACGACGCCGTGAGCACGCGCGTGGCCGAGGCCTCGCTGCGGCGAACGTTCACGGTCCCGTGGGTGCTGGAGGGCGGCTCGGTGGAGCCCGACGGCGAGGGCACCGTGATCACCTCCGAGCAGTGTCTGTTGAACCCCAACCGCAACCCGGACATGTCCCGCGCGGACATCGAGCGCGGCCTCGCCGAGACCCTCGGCGCGGAGAAGGTGCTGTGGGTCACCGACGGGCTGCTCAACGATCACACCGACGGGCACATCGACACGATCGTGCGCTACGTGCGCCCGGGCGTGGTGACCTGCATGGCCCCGTCGGGGGACGATGATCCCAACGCGGTGGTCCTCGCGCGCATCGCCGACGAGCTGCGCGGAATGACCGACGCGAAGGGGCGGCGGCTGGAGGTGATCCCCGTGCCGTCGCCCGGGCGGGTGGTGGATGACGAGGGGCAGGAGATGCCCGCGAGCCACGTGAACTTCTACCTCGCGAACACCACCGTGATCGTGCCGGTGTACGGCACGGCCTGGGACGACGCCGCGGTGGCCGCGGTGGGCGCGCTCTACCCCGACCGCCGCGCGGTGGGCGTCGACGCGCGGGCGGTGCTCTCGGGCGGCGGGGCCTTCCACTGCATCACCCAGCAGGAGCCCGCGTGAGCGCGCCGCGAACGATCGCCGTCGCCGCGACGCAGTGTGCCCTCGGCGGATCGGTCGAAGAGAACGTCGCGCGCGTCGAGGGGCTCATTCGTGAGGCCGCGGCGCAGGGCGCGCAGGTGATCCTCCCCCCCGAGCTCTTCGAGGGCCCCTACTTCTGCCGCACCGAAGAGGACCGCTTCTTCGCCTGGGCGCAGCCTGTCGAGGGTCACCCCACCCTCGCCCGCATGAGCGCGCTCGCGCGGGAGCTCGGCGTGGTGATTCCTGTGTCGTTCTTCGAGCGCGCGGGCCACGCGTACTACAACAGCCTCGCGCTCATCGACGCCGACGGCGCGACCCTCGGGGTGTACCGCAAGAGCCACATCCCCGACGGGCCGGGCTACGAGGAGAAGTTCTACTTCCGCCCCGGCGACACGGGCTTCAAGGTGTGGTCCACCCGCTTCGGCAACCTCGGCGTGGGCATCTGCTGGGACCAGTGGTACCCCGAATGCGCCCGCGCGATGATGCTCCAGGGCGCCGAGCTGCTGCTCTACCCCACGGCCATCGGCTCAGAGCCCCACGACCCCTCCCTCGACACCCGCGACCCCTGGCAGCGCGCGATGATCGGCCACGCGGTGAGCAACGTGGTGCCCGTGGTGGCGTCGAACCGCATCGGCGTCGAGGAGGGGCAATCGTTCTACGGCTCGTCGTTCATCGCCGACCACCGCGGCGACAAGGTGCGCGAGCTCGGGCGCGACGACACCGGTGTGCTCGTGTCCCGCTTCGACCTCGACTTCATCGCCCGCACCCGCGCGGCGTGGGGCTTCTTTCGCGACCGTCGGCCGGAGCTGTACGGCGCCCTCGCCACGGCCGACGGCCGCACCCGCGTCGGCTGAGCGATGCCCCGCGAGGTCACCCTCACTCTCCGCAAGCCCCTCGAAGACGTGCTCGCCCAGGGGCACCCGTGGGTCTGGCGCGACGCCGTCGAGGCCTTTCACGCCGAGCCCGGCGACGTCGCCACCGTGCGCAGCCGCCGCGGGGCCTTCGTGGGCCGCGGGATCATCGACGACGGCCCCATCGCCGCGCGCCTCTGGACCACCCGCGACGAACCCCTCGCCGACGCCCTCCTGCGCGCCCGCGCGAACGACGCCCTCGCGCTCCGACGGAGCTTCGTCGACGGAGAGACCACGGCGTTTCGCCTGGTCCACGGCGAGGGCGACCGCGCGCCGGGGATGGTCTGTGACGTCTACGCCGACGTCGCCGTGCTGCGCCCCGACGGCGCGGGCGCGGCGGTCTGGTGCGAGCGCTTCGCCGACGCGCTCTCCCCCGCGTTCGAGTCCCTCGGCGTGCGCACGGTGCTGCTCCGGCGATCGTTGGAGGGCGAACGACGTCGCGAGGTGAGCGCCCTGCGCGGGGCGGTCCCCGAGGGTCTCACCGAGGTGCGCGAGCACGGGATGACCCTGCTCGCCGACCTCGCCCACGGGCAGAAGACCGGGCTCTTTCTCGACCAGCGCGAGGCCCGTCGGCGTGTGCGCGCGCTCGCGAAGGGCCGCAGGGTGCTGAACCTCTACGGCTACACCGGGGGCTTCTCCGTGGCCGCGGGGCTCGGCGGCGCCGCCGAGGTCACCACCGTCGACCTCGCGCCCGCGGCCGTGGCCCTCGCGACCGAGACCTGGCGGGCCAACGGGCTCCCCCCCGACGCGCACCGCGCGGTGGTGAGTGACGTCGCGGCGTTCCTCTCCGACCGCGCGCGCAGCGGGTCGCGGTGGGACCTGGTGATCGCCGACCCGCCCAGCTTCGCCCCGCGCGAAGACGCCCTGCCCGAGGCGCTGCGGGCCTACCGCACGCTGCACGCGAGCGCGGCGACGAAGGTGTCTCCGGGCGGGATGTACCTCGCCGGGAGCTGCTCCAGCCACGTGCGCCGCGAGGCCTTCGCGCAGACCGTGGCCGAGGGCTTCGCGAAGGCGAAGCGCATCGCCCAGCGCGTGGCCTTCATCACCGCCCCCGAGGACCACCCCGTGCTCTGCGCCTTCCCCGAGGGGGAGTACCTGAAGAACCTCCTGGTGCGCGCGGTCAGCGCGTAGCGAGGGTCTGCGCCACGACCTCGCGCAGGGTGGCGACGTCGAAGGGCTTGGAGAGCATCGCGCGATCGCCCCCGAGCTGGCGCGCGGCGTCGCGGGAGGAGCCCCCGACCATCAGGGTCACCCTCGGCGCGAGGGCGGGCCAGCGGCGCTCGATCTCGCCGAGCAGCTCGGGGCCGTTCATTCCGGGCATGACCACGTCGCAGAGCACGGCGTCGAAGTGCGCGCCGTTGACCAGCAGGCGCAGCGCGTCGGCGGCGGAGCCCACGGTGGTCACCGCGTGCACATCCCCCAGCGCGCGGACCACCCCGGCGAGCACCGAGGGCTCGTCGTCGACCGCGAGCACCCGCGCGCGCCCGGGCGGCAGCGAGGAGCCGGGGCGCAGGGAAGGGTCAGGCGCGGCGGTCGCGTCGCCGACCGCGGGGAGGAACACCGAGAAGGTGCTCCCGCGGCCCTCCTCGCTCTGCACCTCGATGCGCCCGCCGTGGGCCTTCACGATGTCGGCGCAGATGGAGAGCCCGAGCCCGCTGCCGTCGCTGCTGCGGCGCGTGGTGAAGAAGGGCTCGAAGATCCGCGCGCGCACGGCGGGAGGAATGCCCACGCCGTCGTCGATGACATCGACCCGCACGAAGCCTCCCTCGACGCGCGTGCGCACCCGCAGGGTGTGGTCGGCGCCGTCGTCGGGCATGGCCTGCGCGGCGTTCACGAAGAGGTTCAGGAACACCTGGCAAAGCCGCCCCTCGATGCCGCGCACGCGGGGCAGCGGCGCGTAGTCGCGCACCACGCCGGCCCGTTGGATCAGCTCGTGGCCCGCGAGGTTCAGCGCGCTTTCGAGGGTGGCCTGGAGCTCGATCACCGCGGGGCGCTCGTCGTCCTGCCGGGAGAAGGTCTTGAGGTCGCGTACGATGCGGCGCACGCGCTCGACCCCTTCGCTCACGGTGCGCAGCGCGTCGGCCACGCTCCGCAGCGCGCTCGGGTCGGGGGCGGCGCTGGCGCCCACGAGGTCGAGCGTCGAGGTGGCCGCGCCGAGGTGCAGGGTGACGTAGGTGAGCGGGTTGTTGATCTCGTGCGCGACGCCCGCGGCGAGGCGGCCCACGGTGGAGACCCGGTCGGCGTGCGCGAGCTCGGCGCGGATCCGCAGGTCGTCGGTGCGATCGCGGCCGATGGCCACGACCACGGGCTGGCCCTGGAACACCGAGCGCATCGCGATGACCTCGGCGTGCACCACCTGCCCGTCGGCGCAGAGAAAGCGCTCGATCTGCGGCGGCACCGACTCGACGCTGCCCGCGCTCATCGCGCGCACCCGCGCGGTCACCACGGCGACGTCGTCGGGGTGGGTGACGGTCAGCACCGAGCGGCCCTCCAGGCGCTCGTCGGGCGGGAACCGCAGCATCGCGCGGGTGCCGGGGTTCGCGTACACGATCACCCCGTCGCGGTGGATCACAATGGCGTCGGGCATCGCCTCGATGAGCGCGCGAAAGCTCTCCTCGCTGAGCCGCAGGCGCTCGGCCGCGGCGCGCTGCTCCTGCACGTCGCGGGCGACGCTCATGTAGCGCCCGTCGGGGAGACGTCGCGTCGCGAGCTCGAACCAGCGGTAGGCGCCGTCGCGGCACCGCAGCCGACGCGACGAGCGCACCAGGTCGCCGCGGTCGAGGTCGTGCTTCAGGAGTGGATGCGCGGCGAGGTCCGCGGGGTCGACGAGGTCGGGCACGGCGAGGCACAAGAGCTCCTCGCGGGAGTACCCCAGCGCCTCGCACGCGCGGGCGTTGGCCTCGACGTAGCGCAGCGAGCCGTCGGCGACGAAGAGCGCGTCGGCCGCCCCCTCGAAGAGGTCGCGAAAGCTCGCCTCCATCGCGCGGCGGCGGTCTTCGGCGCGGCGCGCGGCGATCATGGCGGCCCACACGGGTCGCAGGAGGTCGGCCCAGCGCGGGAGCCGCTCGGCGCTCGCCCCGAGCAGCCACGCGACCGCCTCGGCGCGGCCGGCGTGCGCGAACTCCACCCGCGTCCACAGGAGCGGGAACACCGCGCCCTCGCGCATCAACGCGCGCGTCACCTCGTCGAGGCCGTGCTCGGCGACGATGCGTCGCGCGCCGTCTTCGGCGAGCTCGACGAAGCCCGCCTGCGTGGCGTTCAGCGACGCGCGCAGCACGTCCATCATCCAGTCCCAGGGGATGCCGTCGTGGAAGCGCTCCGCCGACTCGCGCACGCTGTCCGCGAGCAGCTCGCTGGAGAGCCGCAGGTCTGATCCCGTGGATGAAAGAATGTCGCCCAAGGAGTGTGGCTCCCACAACCAGGCGACGACCCCATCGACCAGTCCGCGTCGACGCTATCACACCCTTCCTGCCCCACGGCGCAACGCGCGCGCACAACCGCGCCGCGGCACTGGGCGCGGTGTCCAACGCTAGAGCTCCAGCGCCTGCGACGCGATGGCGGCGCGTTTCACCGTGATCCGCGGGGGAATCTCGTGAACGAGGGAGAGCTCGTGCGCCCCGGGGGCTCGCTCGGGTTCACCCCACCGAGCCCCCTCACAAACCCGAGGTGTGTGCCAGAATGCAACGTTGACCCGGGAGTTTGCGACACCGCTGTTGCATCCTCTGCGCATGAGCGACCTCGAAGGTTTCTCCTCATTGGCACGACGTCTCGGGCTGGAGGAGCGAGAGGCCCCGTCGATTCTGGTGGTCGACGACGAGCCCGAAAACCTGGAAATCTTGCAGGCCCTGCTGTCGCCGTGCGGAACGGTTCGCGCCGCGGGTTCCGCCGCCGAGGCGCTGGCGTGGGCCGAGCGCGAGGCGGTCGACGTGGTGGTGACCGACCAGCGCATGCCGGGGATGACCGGGGTCGAGCTGCTGGAGCAGCTGCGCCAACGCTTCCCTGACCTCCAGGGCGTCTTGACCACGGCCTGGGCCGACGTGTCGACGTTGCAGCGCGCGATCAACCGGGCCGGCGTCTTTCGCGTGCTCTGCAAACCCTACGACGCCGACGAGCTCCTCGGCGTGGTGGAGCAGGCGCAGCAGCACCTCCGCGCGGTGCGCCTGAACCGCGAGCTGCTGACGCTGCTGTCGTCTCGGAGCGAGTCCCTCGGGCGGGCGCTGCATGAGTTGCGCGAGGCGCAGCAGAAGCTGGTTCACCTCGATCGGCTCAGCACGATCGGGCGTCTCACCGCGGGGATCACTCACGACCTGCGCAACGTGATGCAGGCGATGGTGCTGCTCGACGAGCACCTCGGGCCGAGCGACGTTCCCCCGCTGGTCGCGGAGTGCGTGCGGGTGGGGGTCTCGGGCATGCGGAGCTTTCTCGACAGCCTTCGCACGGTGCACCAGTTCGGCGGCGGCGGCCTGTCCCTCGCGGAGTCCGAGGTGTGCGTCGAGCAACTGCTGCACGACGTTCAGGTCATGGTCACCCTCGACCCCGTGCATCGCGCGCGTTCGCTGCACATCGCCCTCGCCCCCTCGCTCCCGCGGCTGCGCGGAGATCGCCCGAAGCTCGTGCAGGTGCTGATGAACCTCGTGCGCAACGCGATGCAGGCCACGGGTGACGGCGGCGCGGTGCACGTCGATGCCGCGCCCGCGCGGGGCGGCGTGACCATCTCGGTGGTGGACGACGGTCCGGGCGTCGCCCCGGCCATCGCCGCGCGCCTGTTCGAACCCTTCGCGTCCACCAAGGGCGACGTCGGCGTGGGCATGGGGCTCTACATGGCCCGAATCGTCGCCGCGTCTCACGGCGGCGCGCTGGAGCACGTCCCGAGCGTCGAACGGGGCGCACGCTTCGAGCTCTGGCTGCCGTCCCCCTGAGCACGCCCCGTCGCCGACCCCGCGTCGCCTGCCGGCGCGCCTGACGCGTTCACCCCCGAACGTCACCCCCCCAGGGCTCCCCCAATTGCGCGCGAACCCCCTGGGGTGCAGCGACTTCGCCCTCGATGCCGTAACGCCCCGGCGCGCCGTCGGGGAGCGCGCGGGTGCCCAGCAGCAGGTCCCACACGATGAGGGTCGAGCCGTAGTTGCTGCGCGCGTGGCGGGGATCGGTGGCGTGGTGCCAGCGGTGCAGGTCGGGCGTCGAGAACACCAGGTTCCACCCCCCGAGGCGCAGCGACGCGTTGGCGTGCTGCAGCGCGGCCACCGCGTTTCTCAAGGCCGCGAGCAGCACCACGGCGCGCAGGTCGAGGCCCAGGAGCAGCGGGACCAGCGCGTCGGCCGCGAGGTTCCACACGAGGTTCACCGGGTGCATCCGCGCGCCGTTGAGCGCGTACACCTGCGTCGGGCGGTGATGCGCGGCGTGGTAGGACCACAGCCCGGGCCGCGTGTGGGCCGCGCGGTGCAGGGTGTATTTCACGGCCTCGGCGAGCAGCAGCGCGACCGCGATCTGCGCGACCACGGGCGCGCCCTGGAGCCCTCCCTGCGGTCGGATCCAGGCGACGACCAAGGGCGCGAGGGCCGCGTCGAGGAGCAGGTACGTGAGCTGCCACACGCCCTGCACGCCGCCCGTGACCGCGAGCCAGAGGGCGTCTTCGGGATCGAAGCGCGCCCGCGGGTCGTGGGGGAGCGCGCGCTCCAGCAGCAGCGTGAGGCCCAGCGCGACGAGGAAGGTCAGCGTGGCGATGAGACCCGCGGGCGCGCGCCACGCGAAGAGCGCGGAGGCGAGCAGCACCGAGGCGGCGAGCACGGCGGGATAGCCGATCCAGGCGAGGAGCGCGCGAGGCGGGGAGAGGGTCTGCATGCCCACAGAGACGCAGGATGCCGGAACTCGACGCCGGGTCGAAGGGCCGCCGCACGGGATCGCCGCGCCCCCCGCGATCGCGGTACAACCGCCCCCGTCATGCGAGCCCTCCTCCCCGCGCTCGGCGCGCTCTGCCTCACCCTCTGGTCCCCGTCGGCCTGGTCGCAGGTGGTCTGCACGACGTGTGAGGGCTGCACCAACGCCCTCGCCACCGCCGACGCCGTGGTGGAGCTCGGCCGCGACATCGCGTGGAGCGGCGAGGGCGCGTGCGTCACCATCCGCGGGACCAACACGGTCTTCGAGGGGCTCGAGCACGCCATTCGCAGCCGCAGCGCGGGCCGTGGCGAGGGCGTGCGGGTGCTGGCCAACGGCGCCAACGTGCTCAACGTGCACGTGCTCGACACCCAAGACGGCGTGGTGGTCGATGGGGCCGAGCGCGTCACGGTCTTTCACGACAGCCTGCAGGTGCGCGGCGTGGGCGTGCGCGCGTCCCGCGCCCGAGGGTTGCGCGTGACCCGCGGGCTCATCCTCGGCGGCGCCGTCGGGATCTCCTTCGGCGCGCTGAGCAACAACGCCTGCGCGGCCGACGCCGCGGTGACCAGCCCCGAGGCCGTGGTGCAGCGCACGACGATCGACGGCGCGGGCGTGGGCGTCGCGGCGTGTGAGGCCCTGCCCGTGCTCGTCGAGAACACCATCCGGCGCGGCGGCGTGGGGGTGATCCTCGGGGCGCCGCGCGCGGGCGAAGGCGCGCACGCCAACGCGCCGTGGGACCCCTGCGTGTGCGGCGCGGAGTTCCCTGGAGTGCGCGCGACCTCGACGCTGTTCTACACCTCGGGCTGCTCGAGCTGTCAGGTGCACGAGGCGTGGATGCCCGACCTGCAACGCGCCTCGGTCGACATCGTCAGCCGCGACTCGAACAACAACCACACCGAGGAGCAGCGGCGCTTCGACCGCTACGCCACCCGCTGCGCCACCGACCTCATGGACGTGCTCGGCATCCCCGGCTGCGTGCCCAACTACGCCTGCGCCGCCACCGGCCGCGCGACCAAGACCCGCGTGGGTGACCGCGAGCTCAACCAGGCCGTGACGATCTCCAGCCCCGAGCAGCTCCGCGCCTTCGCCGACGAGTGCCGCCAGGCCGGCGCGCAGGGCTTCTCCAACGACGCCCGCTGCGTGCGCGCGGCCTTGCAGCGCAACGAGATCTGCAGCAATCGCCAGGGTGACATCCGCGCCCCGGGCGAGGGCGGTCGCTTCGGCGGCGTGGGCAACACCTGCGCCCGCGCCGAGGGCTTTCACGACGGCGCCGCGGCCACCGGGTGCGAGCGCGCGTGCCCACCCTCGCTGTCGCCCACGCCCTCGATGCCCGCGGCGCGCCCCGAGAAGGCGTCCATGGGAGAGAGCGCGCGGGCCCCGGCGCCGTCGTTCCCCGCGCCCGTCGAAGACCCCGCGGGGAGCCCCCCCACGGCCGCGCCCGCAGGCCCCACGCTCCCCGGCGCGGTCCCCACCCCCACCCCCACCCCCGCGAACGCGGCCCCGAGCACACCCCGGGAGCCCGGGCAGGGTGACAACGGCCCCTTCGCCTACGTGCTCGCGGGCCTCGCGGCGCTGGCAGTGATCGGCACGCTGTTCCGCGGGCGCGGCGGTCAGCCGAAGTCGTAGCGGTCACCCTCGCGGGCGCACGCGATTGCAGTGCGCGCGGGGTCGAGCGCGTCGGGGTAGTGGATCAGGCGCATGCGCGCGCGGAGCGAGGGGTCGAGGGCCTCGAGGCGCTCGAGGGGGGTGTGCACGCCGAGGTTGGTCTCGTGCAGAAAGCCGTCGCTGTCACCGAGCCACGCGAGCAGCGAGGGGTCGAAGGCGGTGTCGGCGCTGTAGCCAAAGGTGTTGCGCCCCAGGGAGATGCGCAGCGCCGAGGTCGGGATGTGGTGCACCGTGGGGCGCCACGCGACGGTGAGTCCGGCGATGGTGGTGGCCTCGCCCGCGGCGGGGAGCGGAGACACGGTGGCGTAGTCGTCGAGGCGCAGGGGATGCTTGTCGCCCGCGAGGTCCATGAGGGTGTCCATGCCGCCGCGGAGGCGGGTCTCCCAGAGGCCCGCGAGGACCTCGGGCGCGGCGTGGAGGGCGCACGGTCGTCGCGTGACGAAGCGTCGCCAGAAGAGCAGCTGTTCGAGGCCGCCCATGTGATCGCCGTGGAGGTGGGTGATCAGCACGTGGTCGATGTCGTCGAGCGACACCGTGTCACCGCCGCGGGGGCCGAGCTCTCGCAGCGCGCGGG
This sequence comes from Polyangiales bacterium, assembly GCA_044376155.1. Lineage (GTDB taxonomy): Bacteria > Myxococcota_A > Polyangia > Polyangiales > JAWKRB01. The sequence continues at coordinate 4,668 of JBILLI010000028.1, read as the reverse complement.
CGAGGCACGGGGGCGCGTCGATGAGCAGGCGCTCGCCGTCGTGCTCGACGAGCAGGCAGGCGTTCCAGTACTGCGAGGTGAACGCGTCGCCGACGCCGACGACCCGAACGCAGAAGCTCATGGCGGGGTTTGCTACCACGCCCGCGTCGGGTTGTTGGGTCGTGCGTTCGCGCGAGGCGAGGGAGGGGCGCGGTCACGCGGCGAGGGAGCTCACCGCGCGGCCGGGGCGTGGATCACTCCTTGTCGAGCTTGCCGACAAGGGAGAGGGTGAAGCTCGCGCCCATGTACTTGAAGTGCGGGCGCACGCGCATGTCGCAGCGGTACCAGCCGGGCTGGCCCTCGACGTCCTGCACGAGGATCTGCGCCTTGCGCAGCGGGCGGCGGGACCGCACGCCGGGGGCGGGGTCGTCCATGTCGGCGACGTACTGGCCGATCCAGGAGTTGAGCTCGCGCTCGAGGTCCGAGCGCTCCTTCCACGACCCGATCTGCTCGCGCTGCAGCACCTTCAGGTAGTGCGCCAGGCGGTTCATGATGAACATGTACGGGAGCTGCGTGCCGAGGCGGTAGTTCGTCTCGGCGTCCTTGCCCTCGGGCGAGTTGCCGAAGTACTTCGGCTTCTGGCACGAGTTCGCGGAGAAGAAGCAGGCGTTGTTCGAGTCCTTGCGGAAGGTGAGGCCGATGAAGCCCTCCTCCGACAGCTCGTACTCGCGGCGCTCCGTGAGCTGGATCTCCGTGGGGATCTTCGTCTGGATCTCGCCCATGGCCTCGTACTGGTGCAGCGGGAGGTCCTCGACGGTGCCGCCGGCCTGCGGGCCGATGATGTTCGGGCACCAGCGGTACTTCGCGAAGCTGTCGGCGACGCGGGTCGCCATGGCGATCGCGGCGTTGCCCCAGAGGTACGCGTCGTGGTTCCCGGTGGAGTCTTCCTCGAAGTTGAACTTCTTCACCGGCACGGTGCTCGCGCCGTAGGGCAGGCGCAGGAGGAAGCGCGGCATGCAGAGGCCCACGTAGCGGGCGTCTTCGCTCTCGCGGAAGGCGTGCCAGCGGGCGTACTGCGGCCCCTCGAAGAGGCTCTTGAGGTCCTTGAGGTTGGGCAGCGACTCCCAGCTCTTCTCGCCGAACATCTGCGGCCCCGCCGCGGAGATGAAGGGCGCGTGGGACATGGCGGCCACCGAGGCGCACTTCTGCAGCAGGGCGATGTCCTGCGGGCCCGCGCCGAAGTCGTAGTTGCCGATCATCAGCCCCACCGGCTTGCCGCCGAAGGTGCCGTACTCGCGCGAGTAGATGGTCTTGTAGAGGCCCGACTTCGGCACCTCGGGGGAGTCTTCGAAGTCGTTGATGAGATCGTCCTTGGAGACGTTCAGCATCTCGACCTTGATGTTCTCGCGGAAGTCGACCTTGTCGATGAGGTACTTCAGCGAGCGCCACGCCGACTCCAGCTTCTGGAAGTCGGGGTGGTGGAGGATCTCGTTGATCTGCGCGGACAGCCGCTGGTCGATCTCCGCGATCATCACATCGATGAGGTTCTTGTCGACCCGCTCGGCGGACTTCGACGGGGCCAGCATCTCCGCAATGAAGTGCTGCAGGCCCTTCTTGACGACGTCGTAGCCCTCCTGCTCCTTGGTGACCTTGGCGTCGCTGAGGAGGTCCTCAAGCAGAGATGTCTGCTCAAGGGTCTGTCCGGCGCCCTGCGCCTTCAATTCCGTGCTCATCGCTCAGTCCTTCTCCGTGGTCCCGCAGGTCACTCGCTCTTGCCGCCGAGGCCGAGCTCTTCCATCAGCTTCGAGCGGCTCGCGTCGTCGCCGAGGAAGTTCTGGATCTTCTTCTTGAACGCCGGCACGTTGCCCAGCGGGCCCTTGAGCGCCGTGAGCGCCGAGCGGAGCTCGAGGAGCTTGCGCATCTCGGGCACCTGGTCGGCGATGCCCTCGGGGGTGAAGTCCGAGAGCTTCTTGAACTTCAGGTTCACCGCGAGCTGCGCGCCGGGCTCATTGGAGAGCTTGTCCTTCACGCCCAGGTCGAGCTCGAGCTTCTGCTCCGCGAGCACCTGGTTGAAGTTGTCCTTGTCGACGTTGATGGGCTTGCGGTCCTCCAGCATCCGCTCGTCCTGCCGGAGCGTGTAGTCCCCCATCATCAGGATCTTCAGGGGGAGCTCGACCTCCTCCTGCGCGTTGCCCGTCGCCGGCTTGTAGACGATGTTCACTCGCTCCTTGGGAGCGACAGACCCTTCTCTTGCCATGCTCGACCTTCCTCTCGCCGTTGCTGCCGCAGTGCCGTCGTCTTCTCAGCGGGTCGCGTCCGCACGACGCGCCCGCAGAATCCTTCATGCCCCGAGCCGAAGCGCCGCCGCTGGATCCAGGCGACAGACGCGATCATACAGCAAGCCCGCCTCCGGCGGGACAGGCTTGCCGGTCTTTGCCAGCGCCCGGTAGCACGCCACCAGGCCCTCGGCCGACGCCGCCGCGAGCGACGGGTCCCACTCTTCAAGATGGTGCCGGGCGACGTCGGTCTCGGTCGCCTCGAACACCGCGCGCGCCATCGCGCTCTGCCCCGCCACGAGGCACGCCTGCCCGACGCCCACGCGCAGCCGAAAGCGCGTCGCGGCCGCGCCCGACTGCGCGAGCTTCGCGCTGAGCATCGCCACGGCGTCGTTGAGCTTTCCGCCCGCCGCGAGCTTCTTCGCCTCGGCCACGATGGCCGCGGTCTCGTCGGCGCCTCCGCCGCCGCCCTGCACCACCACCACCTGCGGGGCCGCGCCGCCGACCGCCGCGGGCGCCGCGAAGCCACCACCGCCGCCGCCCAGCGCGGGCAGGCAGGTCGACTCGATCCACCCCTTCGTCGCCTCCGACGCTGACGGGGTGTTGTCGCCGAAGCTCAGGGTCGCGAGGTCGGGCATGCGCTTGAGCACCAGCGCGGTCTCGCGCAGGAGTTCTGCGAGGGCCTTCGCGTGGCCCTCGCCCAGGCCCGCGAGGGCGCTGGCGGAGTAGAAGTGCAGGTCGAGCCAGAAGCGGTTGCGCGAGAGCCCGGCCTCGGTCTCTTCGAGCAGCGCCGCCCACTTCTGGTTGTCGAAGATGGTCTGTAGTTGCTTGCGCATCGCCGGCGCGGGCGCGCCCACGCGGAGCTTTCCGCCCTCCGCGGGCGCCTCGAGGATGTGGGTGTAGAGCCCCACGCGGAGCATCCGGTAGCTCAGGGGCGCGGCGCTGTCGGCCCCGCGCAGCGAGTTGGCGGCCCCGACGAAGGTGCCCCCCGACTGCGAGAGGAACTGCAGCACCGCGCTGAGATCCGCCCCGGCGGGCGCAGCGACGGCGGCGGGCGCAGCCACGGCCACGGGCGGCGCGACGGCCACGGGCGGGGCTACCGCGACGGGCACGGCCACGGGGGGCGGGGGCGCCGGAGGCGGGGGCGCGGCGGCGACAGGCGCGGCCGCCGGGGGCGCCTCGGGCGCGGCGGCGACGGGCGCGGGGGGCGGGGGCGGGGGCGGGGGCGGCGCCTCGGCGGGGAGGTCGGCCTTCAGACGCTCAAAGCCGTCACGGAGCGGACCGATGGCGGGGCAGGCGTCGCCGAAGCGCTCGCGGGCCACGACGCCGAAGCGCTTCGAAGCTTCGACGAGGGCCTCCACCGTGGCGCGGTCCTTCCCGCTCACCTTCTGGGTGCCGAGCTGAATGATCACGGACTTTATGAACCAGTCGATGGCGTTCACGCGCCCGCGGATGCGCTTGAGCTCCGGGTAGAGGGAGGTCCAGAAGTCCTCCATCATGCTCGTGAGGACGGCGATGCCCGTGAGCAGCCCGTCGAGGTCTCGCGTTGCGTAGAGGCCGCCCGCGAGGTACGAGGCGATGAGCAGGTCCTTGGTCTTCGATTGCAGCAGCTCGGTGCTGTTGTCGATGACCTTGCGCCAGACGATCTGCCCACCTGTGGGCGAGTCGCGCTTGGCCACCTCGGCCCGCACCTCTTCGTAGAGGGGATCGGTGGTGCAGTTGTCCCCCGCGGGGCGCCCGTCGTCGATGGGCGCGTTCCACGGCTGCGCGCGGCTGCGAAGCTCTTCTGCGGTGATGGTCATCGCTCCCTCGGTGCGGTCCTTCCCGGCGCTGTCGCGGGGCAGTAGGTCAACGCGAACGCCGCGCGGCTGTCAACGGGACATCACCGCGAGCAGCGTCTCTAGCGGAAGATCGTAGCGGTCGAGCACCTGCCGGTGGTGCGGCGCGAGGCCCTGCGCGCTCTGCGCCAGCACGTCGTCCCGGGTGGTGACCAGGGGCCAGAGCGAGCTCGAGGTCTCGGCGGGGTTCAGCAGAAAGCGCATCATCGACCCGTGGGCCGCGCCCAGGGAGATCACCGCGCGGGCCTCGTCCTCGCGCCAGACCATGGTCGGCACGATGCCCGAGCCGAAGAGCCGTCGGCGGCAGAGTTCCAGCACGGCGAAGAGGTCGAGGTCGGCGCTGAGCGCGAACTCCAGGCTGATGGGCACCCGCGAGGGGCGCGCGCGGGCGGCGTCGCAGGCGTCGATGACGGTCTTGAGCCCGTGGTACCGCAGCGGCCGCGCGGGGTCGCCGAAGAGCCCCGTGAGGGCCGCGCCCGCGGGGGCGGCGTCGAGGGTCTGTCGGCACACCGCGTCGGCCGCGGAGAGCTCCTGCGCGTTCGGCACCCGGAGCTGCTTCGCCCACGCCGCAAGGA
>JBILLI010000027.1:0-23796 GCA_044376155.1 Polyangiales bacterium | reverse complement strand
CTCTTCTGCGCCGACCTCGAGGCCGCCCTGGCGGGCACCTACCCTGACTGGGAACTCTGTCTGTTCGGGCACATCGGCGACGGCAACCTGCACGTGAACGTGATGAAGCCCGAGGGGATGACCAAGGCAGAATTCCTCGCCCGCACGCACGCGGCCGACGCGGCGATCTTCGAGGTCGTGCGCCGGCACCGCGGGAGCATTTCGGCCGAGCACGGCGTGGGGCTGCTGAAGCGGCAGTGGCTGGGACACAGCCGCTCGCCCGCGGAGATCGCGATGCAGCGCGCGGTGAAGCGGGCCCTGGACCCGAACAACACCCTCAACCCGGGCAAGGTGCTGGAGGGCTGAGGACGGGTGCCAGCGGCGGGGGTCGAACCCGCATGAGGGTAACCTCGGCGGATTTTGAATCCGCTGCGTATGCCAGTTCCGCCACGCTGGCAGTGCGAGGGGACCCGTGAGATGTACCGCCTCCCCGCGGGCGTCGGCAAGAACAAGCGGCGCGGGGAAAATGGGCCCCCGAAGAAAATCGCGAGGGGTGCTCTTGACCGGGGCCGAAGATGGCTGGTAGACACCGCGCCCTCCCTGAGAACCAGCACACGCAGAGGTGCTGGAGTTCCAGCGGAGGCACATCTATGTCGGTGGCTGCGCCCATGACGGGCGAACGCGTCGACACTGAACCCGGGGCAACTACGCCGCGGGATTTGACGGGAAGCGGACAGGCAGATGGAGAGCAAGGCGATTGCGCGATTCGCGCGCGTGGCGCCCCGTAAGGCGCGCACGGTGATCCACCTCGTTCGTGGTCGGAAGGTCTCCGACGCGATCGACATGCTCCTCTTCACGCGCAAGTCGGCGGCCACGATCGTCCGCAAGGTGATCGAGTCGGCCCTCGCGAACGCGAAGCAGAAGGACCCGCAGGTGAACGTCGATGAGCTCTACGTGAGCCTCGGCGCAGCGGACAAGGGCCCCACGGGGAACCTCCGTCGCTGGCGTCCGCGGGCCATGGGGCGGGCGACGCGCATCGAGAAGGGCGTGAGCCACATCGCGATCACGCTCACTGACACCGCGCCGACGCCGAAGCCCTCGAAGGCTGAGCGTCGTCGGGCGTCGGCCAAGGGCGCGACCACCGAGACCGCGACCACCGAGACCGCGACCACCGGCGAGCAGGGCTGATCACATGGGACAGAAGGTTCATCCGTACGGGTTCCGTCTGGGCGTCATCAAGACCTGGACCTCGAAGTGGTTCGAGGAGCGCAACTACTCCAACTGGCTGCACGAGGACATCACCCTCCGCCGCCTGGTGAAGCAGCACCTCAACAACGCCGGCATCGCGGGCGTCGAGATCGAGCGCGCGGCCTCCAAGGTCAAGGTGGTGGTCTACACCGCCCGCCCGGGGATCGTGATCGGCAAGGGCGGCAAGGGCGTTGAGGACCTGAAGAAGGGCGCCAAGACCGCGGATCGCAAGGGCGAGCGGCCCTTCCCCGGCCTGATGCACTACACCAACGCGTCGGCCGAGGACATCGTCATCGACGTGCAGGAGATCCGCAAGCCGGACACGAATGCGCAGCTGGTGTCGGAGGCCGTGGCGACGCAGCTCGAGCGCCGCGTGAGCTTCCGCCGCGCGATGAAGAAGGCCGTCGGCGCGGCGATGAAGCTGGGCGCCAAGGGCATCCGCATCCGTTGCGCGGGTCGCCTGGGTGGCTCGGAGATGTCTCGCGTGGAGAGCTACCGCGAGGGTCGCGTGCCCCTGCACACGCTCCGCGCCGACATCGAGTACGGCACGGCCGAGGCGCACACCACCTACGGCTCCATCGGGGTGAAGGTGTGGCTGTTCAAGGGTGAGGTGCTTCCGCAGAAGAAGCGCCGTCCGCAGCCGCTGCGTTGATCGAAGGGCACTGGGAGAATACCGATGCTTTCGCCGAAGAAGGTCAAACACCGCAAGCAGCAGAAGGGCAACCTGAAGGGCATCGCGACCACTGGGTCCGACGTGTCCTTCGGTGACTTCGGTCTGCAGGTTACTGAGGCCGGGCACATCACCGCGCGGCAGATCGAGGCGGCGCGTATGGCGATCACCCGCCACGTGAAGCGCCAGGGCAAGCTCTGGATCCGGGTGTTCCCGGACAAGCCCATCACGAAGAAGCCCCTCGAGACGCGCATGGGTCACGGCAAGGGCAACGTGGAAGAGTGGGTCGCCGTCGTGCTGCCGGGTCGGGTTCTCTACGAGCTCGGCGGCGTGCCGATGGACATGGTCAAGGAAGCGTTCCGGCTCGCCGGGCACAAGCTCCCTCTGGCCACGAAGCTCCTGACTCGGGACATCGGCTGAGGGCGAGGAACGTCATGGCGAAGGGCACGACGGTTCAGCAGTTGCGGGAGCGGTCCGATGCGGACCTCGCGGATTTTGTCCGCGGGAAGCAGAAGGACCTCCTCGACACGCGGTTCAAGAACTACACGAACCAGCTCATGGACACGAGCTCCGTGGCGAAGCTCCGCAAGGAGATCGCGCGTGGACTCTCGGTGCAGAACGAGCGGTCGAACGCGAAGAAGGCGGGCGCTTGATGAGCACGGAAGCGAGCGCGGCGAACGCGCCGGAGCAGCACGGCACGAAGCGCGTCCTGGTGGGCAAGGTCACCAGCGCGAAGATGCAGAAGACCATCGTGGTCGAGGTGGTTCGCTCGGTGAAGCACCCCGTCTACGGGAAGTACGTGCGCCGCCGCAAGAAGTACAAGGCCCACGACGAGACCCAGCAGTACAAGGTGGGCGACGTGGTGGAGATCCGCGAGTCGAAGCCGATGTCCCGCGACAAGCGCTGGACCGCGGTGACCCTGGTCCGTCGGCCGGAAGAGACCTGAGGAGGTTGAGCCATGATCCAGATGCGAACCATCCTCGATGTCGCTGACAACTCTGGCGCCCGCCGCGTGCAGTGCGTCAAGGTGCTGGGCGGCAGCCGCCGGAAGTACGCCGCCCTGGGCGACGTGATCGTGGTGAGCGTGAAAGAAGCGCTCCCCAACATGAAGGTGAAGAAGGGCCAGACCGCGCGCGCCGTGGTGGTCCGCACGAGGCGCGAGTATCAGCGGGCCGACGGCTCGTACGTGAAGTTCGACACGAACAGCGCGGTGATCATCGACAAGGAGAACGCGCCCGTGGGGACGCGCATCTTCGGGCCGGTGGCGCGCGAGCTGCGCGGCAAGAACTTCATGAAGATCATCTCGCTCGCGCCGGAGGTGATCTGATCATGAGCCTCGCAAGGATTCGCAAGGGCGACACCGTCGTCGTGATCTCCGGCAAGGAGAAGGGCAAGACCGGCCGCGTGATGGCGGTCGACCTGGCCGCCGAGCGCGTGCTGATCGAAGGCGTGAACATCGTGAAGCGCCACGTGAAGCCCAACGTGCGCGACCGCGAGGGCGGGATCCGCGAGAGCGAGCGTCCCCTGCACGCCTCCAAGGTGATGCCGGTGGACCCGGAGACCGGCAAGGGCACCCGCGTTCGCACGCAGGTGGAGGCCGACGGCTCCAAGAACCGCGTGGCGGTGAAGAGCGGCAAGGCTCTCGCCACCGAGGCGAGCTGAGAGACTGAACTTCCGACGCGGGTCCCGAGGGGCACTCGGCAACGCGGTTGAAGAGGACGAAGATGGCGGACGACAAGAAGAAGAAGCCTGACGCCGCGAAGGGCGGTAAGCCCCAGGGCGGCGCGAAGGGCGGCGACAAGAAGGCCAAGAAGCCCGCGGCGAAGCCCGTGAGCGACGGGCCGCGCGAGCCCGAGCCCAACATCCCGACGCGGATGCTGGAGAAGTACCGCAGCGAGACGGTGGCCGCGCTCTCCAAGGAGTTCGGCTACAAGAACGTGATGCAGGTGCCCCGCCTGATGAAGATCACGGTCAACATGGGCCTCGGCGAGGCCGTGTCGAACCAGAAGATCATCGAGATGGGCGTCGAGCAGGTGGAGGCGATCACGGGTCAGAAGGCCATGATCACCCGCGCCCGCAAGAGCATCTCGACCTATAAGCTCCGCGCCGGGTCCCCCATTGGCGTGATGGTCACGCTGCGCCAGCGGCGCATGTGGGAGTTCCTCGACCGCCTGATCACCTTCGGCCTGCCGCGCGTTCGCGACTTCAAGGGCGTGAGCCCGAAGGGCTTCGACGGCAAGGGGAACTACACCCTGGGCGTGAAGGAGCAGATCATCTTCCCTGAGATCAACTACGACACCGTCGAGAAGGTCAAGGGGCTCAACATTTCGTTTACCACCACCGCCAGGACCGACGAGGAGGGCCGCGCGCTCCTCAAGGCCCTGGGGATGCCGTTCCGAGCCTGAGTCGAGAGGGAGAGTTCTCGTGGCACGTGCCTGTTCTTTCGCGAAGCTGCAGCAGACGCCGAAGTTCTCGGTCCGACACCGGAACCGCTGCCGGGTCTGCGGCCGCGCGCGCGGCTACTACCGCAAGTTCGAGCTCTGTCGTGTGTGCCTACGGGTCTACGCCCTGCGCGGCGAGATCCCTGGTGTGATCAAGGCGAGCTGGTGAGAGGTCTGCGATGCTGACGGATCCCATTTCCGACATGCTCACGCGTATCCGTAACGCGGCGCTCGCGCGCCACGAGCGGCTCACGCTGCCCGCGTCGCGCCTCAAGCGCAACGTTGCCGAGATCCTCGTGAGCGAGGGCTACATCTCTTCCCTGGCCGACGACGTCGACGCCAAGGGCCACCCCCAGCTCACGCTGGTGCTGAAGTACGGACGCGACCGCGCGCCGGCCATCGAGGGCCTGCGTCGCGTGTCTCGGCCCGGGCGCAGGGTCTACCTGGGCTCGGAGAAGATCAACAAGGTCCGCAACGGTCTCGGCATCACGGTGCTGAGCACGTCCCGCGGCGTGATGAGTGACCGCGAGGCACGACGCCACGGTGTGGGCGGCGAAGTCCTCTGCGAAGTCTGGTGAAGGGGTAACGGTCATGTCCAAGATTGGAAGGCGACCCGTCTCCATCCCCCAGGGTGTCACCCTCACGTCGGGCCCCGGATTCTTCGAGGTCAAGGGCGCGAAGGGCACCGTCCGGCGGGTGATCCCCACCGGGGTGACGTTCACCGTGAAGGGCACCGAGATCCACGTCGGCGCCGACGAGACCATCCCCGCGGGGGACGTGTCTCGGGTGACCGGCACCGCGCGCTCGCACGTGAACAACGCCGTGGTGGGAGTGACCAAGGGCTACACCATGGGGATCAAGCTCGAGGGCACCGGCTACAAGGCCGAGCTGAAGGGCCAGATCCTCACGATGTCCCTCGGGCTCTCTCACCCCGCGGTGTTCGAGGTGCCGAAGGCGCTGAAGGTGGTCATCCCGGGTGACAGCAAGAACACCGTGCTGCTCCTCGAGACCGCGGACAAGGACCTGCTCGGCCAGGCCGTGGCCGACATCCAGCGGTTCCGTCCGCCGGAGCCCTACAAGGGCAAGGGCGTTCGTCTGATGAAGCCCGGCTCTGCGACCTCGACCCCGGACCTCGTCCGGATCCGTCAGAAGGCCGGCAAGGCGGGCAAGGGCGGCAAGGGCGGAAAGTGATGATCTCGTAGCCGAGGCCGCGCGGTGCGGTCTCGTACGCGAGCGAGGAAACGATGAGCAGCAACAGCGACCAGCGACTGCGCCGCAAGGCGCGCATCCGGGGGAGGGTCAACGGCACGGCGGAGCGTCCGCGGCTGTCGGTCTTCCGTTCGTCGAAGCACATCTACGCGCAGGTGATCAACGACGTCACGGGGGAGACCCTGGTGACGGCGTCGACCACCGAGCCGACGCTGCGCGAGGCCACCAACGACGACCGCAAGCTCGACGCGGCGCGCAAAGTGGGCGAGGCGCTGGCGAAGAAGTGCATCGAGAAGGGGATCACCAAGGTGGTCTTCGACCGCAACGGCTACGTCTACCAGGCCAACAACCGGGTCGGCGTGCTCGCGGACGGCGCGCGCAAGGCCGGGCTGAACTTCTGATGAATGGCTTTAAGGGAGAGCAACTCCGATGTCGATGAACGATAGCGACGAGAGGGAGCTCAAGGAGCGCGTCGTACACATCAACCGCGTCGCCAAGGTCGTGAAGGGCGGACGTCGCTTCTCGTTCTCGGCGCTGGTGGTGGTGGGCGATGGCTCCGGTCGGGTGGGCGTGGGCCTGGGTAAGGCCAACGAGGTCCCCGAGGCGATCCGCAAGGGCACCGACCAGGCCCGCAAGAACCTGTTCCCGATCCCCCTGGTGGGCGGGACCATTCCGCACGATTCCCTCGGGATCTTCGGCGCGGGCGAGGTGCTCTTGCGCCCCGCGTCCCCGGGCACCGGCGTCATCGCCGGCGGCGCGGTGCGCGCGGTGGTGGAGAGCGCCGGGGTGAAGGACATCCTGACCAAGAGCCTCGGCAGCCGCAACCCCCACAACGCCGTGAAGGCGACCGTGGTGGCGCTGCGCCAGCTCCGGGACATTCACCAGACGGCCACGAAGCGCGGCAAGCGCCCCGAGGACCTCACGGACCCGTCGCACAAGGCCGCGCCCGCGGCGCAGGGGTGATGTTGTCATGGCGAAGACCCATCTCCGCGTGAAGCAGATCAAGAGCGCCATCGGTGAGCGGTGGCAGTTCGGCGTGACCCTCAAGGGGCTCGGGCTCAACGGCCCGCGCACCGAGGTGGTCGTGGCCAACACGCCGTCGTTCCGCGGCGCGATCAAGAAGGTGATCCACCTCGTCACGGTGGAGGAGACCGATGGCTGACATCCTTTCGAATCTGCACCCCCCCGCCGGGGCCGTTCGTCCGCGCACCCGCAGGGGTCGTGGCGTGGGCTCGGGCCTGGGCAAGACCGCTGGCAAGGGCCAGAAGGGCCAGAAGGCCCGGCACCCTGGGAACTTCTCGAAGATGGCGTTTCAGGGCGGTCAGACGCCCATGCAGCGCCGTCTCCCGAAGCGCGGGTTCAACAACCTGTTCCCGACGGTGTTCGCCACGGTCAACGTCGACCAGCTCTCCGAGAGCTTCGAGGCGGGCGCCACGGTGGACCTTGAGACCCTCAAGCTCGCGCACCTCGTGAAGAGGGACGCGAAGCGGGTGAAGGTCCTGGGCGACGGTGAGCTCTCCCACAAGCTCGTGCTCAAGGTCCACGCGGTCTCCGCGGGCGCCCGGAGCAAGGTCGAGGCGGCCGGCGGCAGCGTCGAGATCGTCTCTGCGGACGTTCCTGCAAAGGGCGGGACCACATCGGCGTGATCCTGGGTTATAGAGGCGCCGCCGTGAACCCGCGGGATGACCGCGGCGGTGGCGCCTCAGCGCGCCCAGTGCTCTCGACCTGTGTGAAGGAATGACCTGAATGGCCCTCAGCGCGATCGCCAACATCGGACGCATCCCGGAGCTGCGGCGTCGCCTGCTGTTCTCCCTGGGGATGATCGCGATCTACCGCCTCGGCGTGTACATCACGGTCCCCGGGACGGACCGCATGGCGATGAAGCAGTACCTCGGGCAGGACAACGGCGGTGGGGGCTTCCTCAACCTGCTCAACCTGTTCTCCGGCGGCGCGCTCGAGCGCGTGAGCATCTTCGCCCTGGGGGTTACTCCCTATGTGTCGGCGTCGATCATCATCCAGCTCATGACCTCGATCTTCAAGCCCCTCGAGGAGCTCCGCAAGGAGGGCGAGGTCGGCCAGCGGAAGATCAATCAGTACACCCGTTACGCGACCATCGGGTTGGCACTGGTGCAGGGCTTCTTCATGGCCGTGGGACTCGGCACCCTGCAGACCAGCGACCTGGTCGCGGTGGTGCGCGACAACGGCTGGTCCTTCCGGATCCTTGCGGCGCTCACCCTGGCCACCGGCACAGCGTTCGTGATGTGGCTCGGCGAGCAGATCACCGAGCGCGGCATCGGCAACGGCATCTCGCTGCTGATCTTTGCCGGCATCGTGGCCGACTTCCCCTCGGCCGCGGCGACGACCTGGCAGTTCACGTCGAGCGGGCAGATCCAGCCGACGTCGCTGCTCATCGCGGGCGTGCTGGTGATCGCCTCGGTGATGACCATCGTGTTCTTCGAGCGCGGACAGCGGCGCATCCCTATCGAGTACTCCCGCCGGATCATCGGCCGGAAGATGTACGGGGGCCAGCGCACGCACCTGCCGCTGCGGGTGAACTCTGCCGGAGTTATCCCCCCCATCTTCGCGTCGACCCTGCTGATGCTGCCCACTCAGCTCGCGGACTGGCGTTTCTGGGGCATGGCCACCCTGCGCGATCACCTCGGCCGCGGTGACTGGGTGTACAACACCCTGTTCGTCATCCTCACGATCTTCTTCTGCTACTTCTACACCTCCATCACGTTCCCCCCGGTGGATGTGGCGGACAACCTGAAGAAGCAGGGGGCCTTCATCCCGAACATCCGTCCGGGCAAGGCCACGGCGGACTACATCGAGAAGGTCCTCATGCGCATCACCTTCGGGGGCGCGGTGTACGTCGCGGTGATCACCATCCTGCCGACGTTCATGCAGCAGTTCCTCAAGGTGCAGTTTCCCTTCGGCGGGACCTCGATCATGATCGTGGTGGGCGTGGCGCTCGACACGGTGAACCAGATCGAGAGCCACCTGATCTCCCGCCACTACGAGGGCTTCGCGGGCCCCAACGGTCCGCGCATCCAGGCTCGGAGGGCGACGTGAACGATCTGGTCTTCATCGGTCCGCCGGGCGCCGGCAAGGGGACCCAGGCCCAGCGCCTGGTGTCGAAGCTGTCGGTGCCACAGATCTCGACGGGCGACATGCTCCGCGCGGCCCGCAAGGCCGGCACCGAGCTCGGCCGCAAGGCCGACGAGTTCATGTCTCGTGGGGCGCTCGTGCCCGACGAGGTGGTCATCGGCCTCGTGGAGGAGCGACTGGAGCTCCCCGACGCCAGCACCGGATTCGTCCTCGACGGCTTCCCGCGCACTGTGCCCCAGGCCGAGGCGTTGGATCGCCTCCTGGTCCGCATGGGCCGGGGAATCGCCCACGTGATCCTGCTGGAGGTGCCCGACGAACTGATCATCGAGCGCATCACCGGCAGAAGAGTGGGCGAGAGCTCTGGACGGATCTACCACATCAAGTATGATCCCCCGCCCTCCCCCGACCGGGGTGAGGGTGGAGAGCGCCTCCTGGTTCGCGACGACGATCGCGAAGAGGTGGTGCGCCCCAGGCAGGTTGCCTACGCGGCGCAGACTGCGCCGCTGGTCGCGTACTACGCGAACCGCGGGCTCCTGCGCAGGGTCGACGGCGTCGGCTCGGTGGACGAGGTGACGAGCGCGATCTTCCGGTCGATCGGAGTGGTGTAAGCGGTGGCGAGAAGCAGGCAAGCCCGGTCGGAGCCGAGAGAACCGAAGGGCGACAAGCTCGAGTTTGAGGGGAGCGTGCTCGAGGCGCTTCCGAACGCGATGTTCCGGGTGCAGTGTGACAACGGCCTCGCGGTGCTCGCGACGATCTCGGGCAGGATGCGGCAGTACTACATCCGCATTCTCCCGGGCGACAAGGTGACCGTCGAGGTCTCCCCGTACGATGTCTCCAAGGGGCGGATCACGTACCGCCATAAGTGAAGAACCCGTCGGCCCCGGTAGGGGTCGGCGCTTGCAGGAAGCGTTGGACATGAAGGTTCGACCGTCGGTGAAGAAGGTCTGCGACAAGTGCAAGGTGGTCCGCCGCAAGGGTGTGGTTCGGATCATTTGTGAGAACCCCCGTCACAAGCAGCGGCAGGGCTGAGACATGGCGCGTATTGCTGGAGTTGACCTTCCGGGTCGCAAGCACATTTCCATCTCGCTCCGATACCTCTACGGGATCGGTCCGACGCTCGCGGTGAAGATCTGTGAGAAGGCCAACGTGGCGCTCGACAAGCGCGCGCAGGACCTCACCGACGCCGAGATCCGTCGCATCCGCGAGATCCTCGACTCGGAGTACAAGGTCGAGGGCGACCTGCGCCGCGAGGTGCAGCTGAACATCAAGCGCCTGATGGACCTGGGTTGCTACCGCGGGCTGCGTCACCGCCGCGGTCTGCCCGTTCGCGGGCAGCGCACGCACACCAACGCCCGCACGCGCAAGGGACCCCGCAAGGGCCTCGCGGTGTCGCGCGCCGTGAAAAAGTGACACTGGCATCAACGATGACCGTTTGACCGGAACGATACAGAGGAACCGATGGCGAAGGCCCAGGCTGCATCCACGACCACCAAGGGTGGCGTGAAGGGCAAGAAGAAGTCCCGCAAGAACGTCTCCAAGGGTGTGTGTCACATCCAGGCGACGTTCAACAACACCATCGTGACCATCGCCGACCTCAGCGGTAACACCGTGTCGTGGTCGTCGTCAGGGTCGCGCGGGTTCAAGGGCTCCCGCAAGAGCACGCCCTTCGCGGCGCAGGTTGCCGCCGAGGACGCCGCCCGCAAGGCCGCGGAGCACGGGATGCGCGAGATCGCGGTGTTCATCCGCGGTCCGGGCGCCGGCCGTGAGAGCGCCCTGCGCGCGCTGACCACGGCGGGGTTTCGCATCACGCTGATCCGTGACGTGACCCCGATTCCCCACAACGGGTGCCGCCCGCCCAAGCGCCGTCGCGTCTGATCGTACCTGCTGGATTGAAGGAAGAGACTCATGGCTCGCTATATCGGACCCGTCTGCAAGCTCTGCCGCCGCGAGGGCGCCAAGCTGTTCCTCAAGGGCGACCGCTGCTACTCGGAGAAGTGCGCGTACGACCGCCGCCCCTACCCCCCCGGCCAGCACGGCCAGGCCCGGGTGAAGTTCAGCGAGTACGGCCTGCGCCTGCGCGAGAAGCAGAAGGTGCGCCGCATCTACGGCGTGCTGGAGCGTCAGTTCCGCAAGTACTTCGCCGAAGCCGACCGCACCAAGGGTGTGACCGGTGAGAACCTGCTCTCGCTGCTCGAGCGTCGGCTCGACAACGTGGCGTATCGCCTTGGCTTCGCGGCGACGCGCAGCGAGGCGCGGCAGCTCGTGCTGCACCAGCACCTCACGGTGAACGGCAAGCGGGTGAACGTGCCCAGCTACGTCGTGCGCGTGGGTGACAAGGTCGCCATTCGCGAGAAGTCGCGCGAGATCGCCCGCGTGAAGGAGAGCGTCGACGGCGCCGAGCGCCGCGGCGCGCTCACCTGGCTGGAGCTCGACAAGGCTGCCTTCACCGGCACCGTGAAGACCCTGCCGGTGCGCGAAGAGGTCGGGCTCGACATCAAGGAACAGCTCATCGTCGAGTTCTACAGCCGTTGATCGAAACCACGCGCGCCGCGGCGCCGGCGATGGTCCCACGGAGGTGGCCGTCGCTCGCGCCGCGGTCGTGCGATTGAGAAGGGGAAAGTAGTCTCCATGACGCAGTCGTCCACGCAGGCTCGGAACTGGCGCGACCTCATTCGCCCCAAGGCCCTCATCGAAGAGGACCGCGAGCTCCACACCGACTTCTACGGGAAGTTCGTGTGCGAGCCGCTGGAGCGGGGGTTCGGCATCACCATCGGCAACTCCCTGCGGCGCGTCCTGCTGTCCTCGCTCCAGGGCGCGGCGATCACCGCGGTGCGCATCGACGGGGCGCTGCACGAGTTCACCACCATCGACGACGTGAAGGAAGACGTCGCCGACATCATCCTGAACCTCAAGGAGGTGGTGTTCCAGGCCAACGAGGCCAAGCGCTACACCCTTCGGCTGGAGAAGGAAGGCCCGGCGGAGGTCCTCGCCGAGGACATCAAGGCCGAGGCCGCGGCGGGCATTCGCGTGCTCAACCCCCGGCAGCCCGTGGCCACGGTATCGCGCGGCGGCAAGCTCTCGATGGAGCTGATCGTCGGCATGGGCCGCGGGTACGTCCCGGCCGAGCGCAACAAGGACCCGAACATGGCCATCGGATGGATCCCCATCGACAGCCTGTTCTCGCCGGTGCGCAAGGTGAACTACACGGTCACCAACGCCCGCGTCGGTCAGATGACCGACTACGACAAGCTCATCCTCGAGGTCTGGACCAACGGCGCCGTGCGCCCGCGGGACGCAGTGGCCTACGCTGCCAAGATTCTCAAGGAGCAGCTCCAGATCTTCATCAACTTCCAGGAGGCCGATGAGGTCTCGGCGGCGCCCGTGCGCTCCGACGAGCAGCCCCTCAACGAGAGCCTCTTCAAGAGCGTTGAAGAGTTCGAGCTCTCGGTGCGCAGCGCGAACTGCCTCCAGAACGCCAACATCCAGTACATCGGCGAACTGGTGCAGAAGACCGAGGCGGACCTGCTCAAGACCAAGAACTTCGGCCGCAAGTCCCTGAAGGAGATCAAGGACAAGCTGTCGGAGCTCAACCTCAACCTGGGCATGCACATCGAGAACTGGCCGGTCCTCCTGGAGCGTTGGCGCCAGGAGCACGGGCAGGTCTGATCAGACATCATTGACGAGTTCCAAGAGACAGTAGAGTCCTGCCATGCGTCACCAGAATGCCGGCCGCAAGTTTGACCGTGACGGCTCCAGCCGTACCGCGATGTTTAAGAACCTCGTGGCGAACCTCTTCGCCCACGAGCGCATCGAGACCACCGTCCCCAAGGCCAAGGAGCTCCGCCGCATCGCGGAGCGCATGATCACCCGCGCCGCCCGCCTGGGCGCCGTGGTGAACGCCGAGACCGTCGAGGACCCGAAGCTCGCCGCGCAGCGCCTCGCGGTGAAGCGCGACCTGAAGAGCTCGCTCCCGCGCTGGCGTGAGCGGGTCGTGGACGGACAGCTCGAGCGCATCGATGTGGTGGAGCACCTCTTCCGCGAGATCGCCCCGCGCTTCATCGGGCGCGATGGCGGTTACACCCGCATCCTGCGCACCCGCAACCGCCGCGGCGACAACGCCGAGCTCGCCTACATCGAACTCGTGACGCGTGACCCGCGCGTGGGCCGCAAGGCCGTCCCGGCCGCCCCCGCGGCGGACGCCGGCGTGAGCGTCGACTCCCCCGTGCGCGCCGAGGCGCCGCGCTCCCGCAAGGAAGGCGAAGAGGGCGGCGAGGGCTGATCGCCCCGCTCCGCGCTCTCCGTCGCGACGGGCGATGCCCGACCGCTTCTCCCGTCCGCCCCCCTTTGCGCCCGCGGTCGCGATCGAAGACCTCGGTCGCGGTGACCTACTCCCCCACGTTCAGCTCCCCCTTCAGGGCCTGCGCAGCGCCGCGCTGCTCGATGCCCTCGCGGACCATGAGTGCCCCGGACTCACCCTCCGTCGCGCGCGCCGCGCTGAGCTTTCAGGGGCCACGCATGACCCTGTGGTGTTCCGCGCCGCCCGGGGCGCCAACGTGCTCGACATCGAGGGCAACCGATATGTCGACCTCGTCGGCGGCTTCGGCGCCGCGCTCATCGGACACACCCATCCCCAGGTGGTGGCCGCGGTCTGCGCGCAGTCGGCGAGGCTGCTCCACGCGCTCGGGGATGTGTATCCCTCGGAGGAGAAGGTCCGGCTCGAGACCGCGCTGGCGATGCTCGCGCCGTGGCGCGCGCGGGTGATCCTCGGGCTGTCTGGGGCCGACGCGGTGGAGGCGGCGCTGAAGACCGCGCGGCTCGCCACCGGGCGCGCGGGGGTGGTGGCGTTTCACGGCGGGTACCACGGTCTCTCGTACGGCGCCCTGGCGACCTGCGGGTATCGCGCGTCGTTTCGTGCGCCCTTCGCAGGACAGCTCAACCCCGCCGTGCGATTCGCTCCGTACGCCTCCGACGAGGGTCGAGAGAGTAGTCGGGCCCTCGAGGCGCTCGACGCGCTGCTGCGGGAACAACCGGTCGGCGCGGTGGTGATCGAGCCGATCCTCGGGCGCGGCGGCATCGTTGTTCCCCCCGCGAGCTTTCTGCTGGAGGTCGAGGCCCGCGCGCGAAACGCCGGCGCCCTGCTCATCGCCGACGAGATCTATACGGGCCTCGGGCGGTGCGGGGAGATGTTCCGCAGCGTCGATGTCGGTCTCTCGCCCGATGTGATCTGCCTCGGAAAGTCCCTCGGCGGGGGATTGCCCGTGAGCGCATGTCTGCTGCGAGACGAGGTCGCGGCCGCCTGGGGGCGCACCCCGGGTGAGGCCCTGCACACGTCGACGTTCCTCGGCAATCCGCTGGCCTGCAGCGCCGCCCTGGCCACCCTCGAGGTGCTCACCGCGCCCGACACGCCGCTGCGCATCGCCTCCGCCGCCAGCGCCCTGCGGCGGGCCCTGGAGCGCGTGGCGCTGTCGCGTCCGAGCGACCCCGTGCGGATCTTCGGCGCAGGCCTTCTCATCGGCGTGGGACTGCGCGGCGGACACGCCCGGGCGTTGGGCGTCGTGCGCGCCCTGCTCGAGCGCGGCTTCATCACCCTGCTGGGCGGCGCCGACGGCGACACGCTCACCCTCACGCCGCCGATGGTGCTCAGCGAGGCGCAGGCCGACGGCTTCGCCGATGCGCTGCGGGGGAGCCTCGACGCGGTGGTCCCGGGGCCGTGAGCGCCTGGCCCGACGACCCCGTCGGCGCGGCGCTGCGCGGCCGCATCGAGGCGTTGATCGCCGCCGCCCGCCCCGTCTCGGACAACGAATTCGACGCCCTCGCCCTCGCGCTCTTCGCGTGGCAACGGGCGCGCAGCGAGGTCGTCGCGCGCGTGGCCGACGCCCTCCTGCAAGGCCGCGATCCGCGCTGGGCCGATGAGGTCCCGGCCCTGCCCACGGACGTGTTCAAGGTCGCCCGGGTCGCGTGCTTCGAGCCCCGCTCACAGACGCGGACCTTCGAGACCAGCGGCACCACCCGAGATGCGCGGGGGCGCCATGCGTTCGCCGACACCTCCCTCTACGCCCGCGCGTGTGTCGACGACGCCGCCCGTCGGATGCTCGTCGCGCCGCGCTACCGTTGCGTGATGTTGGCGCAGCCCGAGGCGCAGGCGCCGACCTCGTCGCTCACCTTCATGCTCGCACGCTTCGCCGAGCGCTGGGACCCGCAGGGAACGAGCCACTTCTTCGTGCGCGACGGCCTCCTCGACATCGCCGGCGTCACCGACGCGGTGCGGGGCGCGTGGGAGGCGCAGGTCCCCGTGGCGCTGCTCGGGACCACCTTCGCGTTCGTTCACCTCGCCGATCACCTCGACGCGGCTGCGCAGACCCTTCGCCTCCCGACGGGCAGCGTGGTGATGCCCACGGGCGGCAGCAAGGGGCGCGCGAGAGAGATGCGCGACGACGAGCTCCGGGCGTTGCTCGCGCGGGTGCTCGATGTGCGCCCGGCGCAGGTCGTCGGGGAGTACGGGATGACCGAGCTCTCGTCGCAGGCGTGGGAGGTCGCGCCGGGGCGCTACCGCGCGCCGCCGTGGATGCGCGTCACCGCCGTGGATGCCAATACCCTGCAGCGCAAGGAGATCGGCGCGGTGGGGCTGATCCGTTGCCATGACCTCTTGAACCTCGGGAGCAGCGCGGCGATCCTCACCGCGGACCTCGGGGTGATGCACAACGACGGCACCTTCGCGGTCATCGGCCGCGCCTCTGGGGCGACCCCGCGAGGCTGCGCGCGCGCGATGGACAACCTCCTCCTGGGGGCGCCGTGAGCGACCTGGTTGCGGCGGTGCTGGCCGCGGTGGACACCCTGCGGAGGGAGGGTGACACGCTGCGCGAGGCCGTGATCCGTACCGGGGGCGGCAGTGAGGACGCTGCGCGCTGGTGCGTCGAACACACCCTCGCGCGATATGAGCCCGTGGTGCTGGCGTCGTTGCAATGGGCGCGGTGGGAGGGCAGGGCGGTGCGGGTCGTCCTGGCCGCGACGGTGCCTCTGGCGCCGCTCCGCGCGGTGGTGCTCCCGCTGCTGCAGGGCGCCCGCGAGGTCTGGGTGAAGCCCTCGCGGAGACAGCCCGAGATCGCCCGTAGGGTGGTCGAAGCCCTTGCCGCGCAGGGGCTCCCGGTGCACCTGGGGGAGGGGGAAGTGCAGGGGGTGATCGCCTATGGGCGCGATGAGACCCTCGAACAGCTCGCCGCGCAGGTGCCCGTGGGGGTGGACTTCGAGGGGCACGGACATGGGTTCGGGGCGGTGGTCCTGGCGGGGTGGGGGGAAGACACCGCGCGGGCGCTCGCGTGTGACGTGGCGGCGTACGACCAACACGGGTGCCTCTCGCCGCAGGTCGTGCTGTGCGCGCGCGACGCACCAGGCCTCGCGCACGCGCTGCACACTTCGCTGCTGGACCTCGCGCGGCGATGGCCCCGGGCGCCCATGGACGACAGCGTCGGCGCGGGCGTCTGGCAGTGGCTCGGGGTGCAGTCTGCCCTCGGCGCGACCGTGCTCCGCGGCGAGGGCCACGCGGTCACGCTGTGGGCGCGCGCCGTGATGCAGGCCTCTCCCGGCGCGCGCAACATCGCCGTGGTGCCGGTGCGCGACCTCGACGAGGCGCGGGGGTTGTTGGCGCCCCACGCGGGGCTCCTGAGCAACGTGGGCACCGACGCACCCGACGACCCGAGGTGGAGACCCGAAGGCTTCACGGGCAGGGTGAGCGTCGTGGGCACGATGCAGGACCCGCCGCTCGACGGTCCCGAAGACCTCCGCCCCGCGCGGACGCTCAGACCCCGATGAAGAGACGGTGGCCGAAGTTGCGCTCCAGGCGCGCGTCGAAGATGCGCTGGGCGGCCGACTCGATGTCGTACTCCACCCGCTTGAAGCAGAACTCGCGGGTCTCGGTGTCGTAGGTCACGTAGCTCGCGCGGTTGTCGTAGTCCCGCGGCTGCCCGACGCTGCCCACGGACACGATGTACTTGCGGTCGGGCCGCAGCACCACGCTCTTCGGCGGGCCGGGGTGCTCGATGACCTCCTTCGGCGTGAGCTCGAACACCTTGCACAGGTGCGAGTGGCCGATGAGGGTGAGGTGGCCGAGCTCTTCGTAGTAGGGCAGGCACTCGCGCGCCTGCTCGGGCGCGAAGATGTAGTCGAACTCCTCGATGCGTACGGGCGAGCCGTGGCAGAGGTGCACGCCCGTGTCGCCGACGACATGCTTGTAGGGCAGCGAGCGCAGCCAGGCCATGTTGGCCTCGGTGAGCAGCGACGCGTGCAGGTCGAGCGCGCGGCGGGCGGCGTCGTAGTAGTACGAGTAGTCCATGCGGCCCGCGACGGCGGCGTCGTGGTTGCCGAGGATGGTCACCGCCGCGGTCTCACGCACCAGCGTCGCGCACTCGTCGGGCGACGCGCCGTACCCCACCACGTCGCCGAGGCAGTAGTAAACATCGGGCGGATCACGACGCAACGCCTCGAGCACGGCGGAGAGCGCCTCGATGTTCGCGTGCACATCACTGAAGATTCCGAGACGCATGCGTTGGTGGAGCCCGGTATCCTACGGGAGCAACGCGCGCAATGTCCACGACCGTCGCACGATCTACGCGCCCTTCGCGAAGACCGCGGCCACGAGGCGCTCCGCGTCGCCCTCGCACTCGCCGCGGCGCAGGGTCTCGTCGTAGCGACGAGCTTCGTCCTGGAGGGTGAGCGCCTTCGCCGCGCCCTCGACGAAGGCCGCGTTGGCCCCGGCCTTGGCGCGGTCGACCTCCTTCGCGGCCCCGTTGCGCACCGCGTGGGCGAGCAGCCAGGCCACGCGCTGCGCGTCAGGGCGCTCCAGCCGGGTGACCGCCCGCGCGGCCGCGCCGCCGAGCTCCCCCGCGGCCCACGCCGACAGCCGCCAGGACTCGTTCTCGGGCGCCATCGTGCGCTGCACCAGCGGGGTGAGCGCGCGGCGGAGCTTCAGCGCCCCCACCGCCGCGCAGGCCACGGTGACCACCCGCGGGCGCTTCGACGCGAGCAGCTCGACCCAGAGGTCCGCGAGGGCGTCGCCCGCTTCGAGGAGCTTCGGGGTCATCGCCGCGAGGTCCTTCGCGGGCAGGAGCTTCATCGCGCGGCGGAGCTCCACCACGTGCTTCGTCGGGTCGCGCCGCACGACCTCCGTCGCCGCGGGGGTGACCGCCGCTGGGTGCGTGAGCCACGCCCCCAGGGCCTTCAGGTCCATCGACGCAAACGACTCTGCCGCAGGCACTTCGCGCGCATCGAGGGCGGGCGTGGCGTCGGGGTCGTCGGGGTCGTAGATCGCCGCCACGGCCTCGCGCGCGGCGTCGGGCACGGGCACGTCGAGCCGCTCGGCCCACGACAGCAGCGGGCCCCACGCCTGCGACGCGCTCGCGGCGTCGCGGCCGATGCTGCCCGCGCCGCCCTCGAGGGAGCGCGCGTAGGTCGTGAGCGCCCGCGTCGCCAGGGCCTTCTCGTCGGGCACCACGCCGTGCGCGATGGCGTACTGCACGAAGGCCGGCGAGAGAAGCACGCCGCAGCGCATCGCCGCGAACACCAGCCGACGGCCCGCGGCCTCGATGACCCCCGGGGCGATGCCCGCGGCCAGGGAGAAGCGGTCGGCCCGCAGGCGCGACAGCAGGGGCTCGTACGCGGCGAGCGCGGCCTCGACGCTCTCGGCCGTGGCGTGCACGGCGTCTTCGTCGAAGCTCAGGGCGGAGACGTCGACCTCGCTCCAGCGCACGCCGTCTTCGAGCAGCCGTGAGGCCTCCGCGGCGCGGGCGCTCTCGACGCCGGGGTCGCGCTTCTGCAGCACCTCCAGCGCGCGCTGCGCGATGGACTCCCCCGGGGCGCCGCAGGGGTGGCCGCCGAGGGCGTGCCCCGTGGCGCTCATCACCTCGACGCGCACGCGGAACTCACGGCCCAGGGACTCGAGCACGGCGCGGTCCTCGGGGCGCGTGAGGTCGAGCACCACGCGGGTGACCACGCCCCGCTCGCCGCCCACGGTGAGCAGCGCGAGGGGGAGGTGCCCCGCGGGGTCGAGCTGCAGGGTGGGCGACACCGCCCCCGTGAGGCGCTGCGCGGTCTCGGCGGTGCCTTCGCAGTAGATCCGCACCTCGCCGTCGAGCACCGCGGCGAGGGGGCGCCGATCGGACTTCACCCACTGCGACACCGGGGGGTCTTCGACCTGCGCCGCGGGCTCGATCTCGGCTTCGATCTCCGCTTCGATCTCGGGCTCGGGCTCGACCTCGGGCTCGACCTCGAGGGCCTCTTCGGACACCTCCGCGGGAGGCGGCGCGGCGAGGGTGCGGTGCTGCCCGGTGGCCTCTTCGGGCTCGAGCTCCAGCGCGTCGTCGAGGGCCTCGACGACGGTGGGCGCGGCGGACGACTCCCGCGCCGTGAGGCTCTGCTCGCGGGCGTTGAGCGCCGCGGTGTTGGCGCGCACCAGGGCCTGCGCCTCGGTGATGGACTCCTCGCGGGCGAGGAGCTCGCTCATGCGCAGGTCGAGCTCCTGCTCGCGCAGGGAGAGGTCGGCGATCTGCGCCTCGTGCTCCTCGGTGCGGGACGTGAGCTCTCCCTCACGCGCGGCGAGCTCGGTCGCGCGGGCGGTGACGGCGGCCTCGCGGGCGGTGAGGGCGGCTTCGCGGGCGGTGAACTCCGCGGCGCGGGGGTCGGTGGCGCCCCGGGGCGCTTCGTCGAGGGCGCGCTTGAGCCCCGCGGGACCCACCACCGCGCGGGCCTCGCGCACGTAGCCCGGGAGCACCTCCTGGGTCTCGCCCGCGAGGCGGGTGAGCAGCTCCGCGCGGAGGGTGAGCTCCTCGTGGGCCCGGGCCGCGGGGATCACCAGAAAGAACCGTCGCTGCGAGGGGTCGTGGTAGACGTAGGTCACCGCGAGGTCGTGGTCGGCGACGCGGTGGAGCGTGCCGTCGAGCGCCTGACGCGCCAGCGCGGGGTCGGTCACGGCGTTGAGCGCGCGCACCAGGTCAACACGGCGATGGCCCGCGCCTGGCACCGGGACGAAGGCGCTCTCGCGTCGGGTGGCGCCCAGGGGGCCGGTGTACGGAGGATCGGTGGCGACTCGCGCAGCGCTGCTCATTTTCCCTCCCGGCGCGTGTAACACAGGTGCCGCGCGGGGGGCGACGTCGCGGCGGGTCGCGTCGCGCAGAGGGAGCCAAGAACCTTTGGGCTGCGGTGTCGTCAGAGGATCCATGCGCGCCCTCACCGCCCTCCTCGCCCTGCTCACGCTGTCTCCCGCGGCCTTCGCGCAGGAGGCCTACTGCGTCCCCGGCAACCCCCTCTACGACCGCGGGGACTACCGCTGCTTCAACCGCCGCCCGCGCCCCACCCGCGCCCGGACCACGGTGCGCGCCCACGTCGAGGCCGCGCGTCACCTCTCGGGCGGAGCGCTCCCCGCGTTCGAGCGCGAGCGCCTCGAGGACCACTTCGACGCCCTGCGCGGGGCCTTCGCCGAGGCGCTCCCGTCGCTCACGGATGATCGCGGCGGGCTGCACACGCCCGATGTGCGGCTCGCGGTGGTGCTCCTGCCGAGCGGGAGCGTGGGGCGGGTGCGGGTGCTCACGCGGCACGCCGACCCCCTCGACCGACGCATCGCCTCGGCCCTCGCCTCCGCGGTGAGCGAGCACGGCGGGGCCGACCTCAACGGGGCGGAGCTCGAGGTCATCGTACGGCTGCGCCCGCAGTTGCAGTACACGCGCTACCGCCCGGCGGTCACCCCGCACTGCTGCGTCGAGGTCGACGACGAGGAGTGAGGGGCGCACCCCGTCCACGTGGGGGCCGCGCGGGGAGCGGCTGCGCGTGCGCGATGCATTCGCGCGGTGTGGCCCCACGGGGAGACCAGGTGCGCGCCGTGTGTCGGAGCGCGCGCCGCGTCAGGGGCTCCAGACCTCTTCGAACCACTGCCCGTCGTTGCCCCGGCGGATGGCCACGACGGAGGCGTTCGCGGGGTTCTTCTCGGACTCGAACCACTCGATGGGGCGGTTGAACCACGACATGCGAAACGCGCGCTGGGTCACCCCGTGCAGGAACACCAGGTGGTGCACGAAGCGCGAGCGGTGGAGCTTGGCGATGAAGAGGGTGACCCGGGTGACCACGTCGGCGCGGCTCTCGCCGTTGGGGTAGCGGAAATAGAAGCGCCCCATCTGGTCGCTCATGCGCTGCAGGCGGCGCCAGCGCGCGGGGTCGTACTCGGCGATCTCCACGTCGGTGAAGCCGTCCCAGTCGCCGAACTCCTGCTCGCGGAGCAGGAACGACTCCCGCTGGGCGAGGGCGCGCTCGTCGTCGAAGGCGTTGCGGACGATGAGGTCCCGGGTCTGCTTGCAGCGGAGGTAGGGGGAGTTCCACGCGCAGGCGCTGGGGGCGTCGATGTCCATGTCGCGCAGCCACTTCGCCGCGCGAAGGGCGTCAGGGTCCCCCTCGGGGTCGATGAGCGGGATCGCGTGGTCGGGGGTCGTGCGGTAGATCCGCGGGTCGACGTTGGCCACGGAGCGGGCATGGCGGATCAGCACGATGGTCTCCACGGATGACGCCATGCGCCATGGCGTATCACAGGTGCCCGAGACACTCCCTCCGGCCGGCGTGTCGGGGATGAAATTTGAACATCCCACCCCACGTGCCGTAGTACCGGAACCGATGTGTCGCCTGTTCGCCGCGCTGGTCGACGCCCGCGCGGATCACCGTGACGCCCTTCTGGACGCCCCCAAGAGCCTCTCCGCCCTCTCGCAGGAGCATCCGCACGGATGGGGCGTGGCGGTGTGGTCCGAGGCCGAGGGGTGGTGCATCGAGAAGGCCCCGGTGCGCGCCCACGACTGTGCGCGCTTTCGCGCGTGCGCGACGCGTCCGGGCAACCTCGTGCTGGCCCATGTGCGGCAGCGCACGGTGGGTCCCCAGGGGGTGGAGAACACCCACCCCTTCGCCCACGGCCGATGGGTCTTCGCGCACAACGGCACCATCGAGGCCCTGCCCTGGCTCCGCGCGCAGACGTGCCCCGGGCGTCAGGGGAACTGCCTCGGGCAGACCGACAGCGAGCTGTTCTTCGCGTACCTCCAGTGCGCGTTGGAGGCCGCGGGGGTGCTCGACGCGCCCGCGAGTGAGGTCACCGACGCGGTGATCCGGGCCGCGGTGGACCGCTGCCTCGCGCAGGAGCGCTTCGGCGCGATCAATTTTCTGCTCACCGACGGCGAGACCCTCTACGCCCACCGCTGGGGGCGGACCATGTTCGTGAGCGACGGCGCCGGCCGCGCCCTCGTCGCCTCCGAGACCCTCGCGGATCACCCCTGGCGCGAGGTCCCCGAGGGCACCCTACTGCGCTGTGACCGCCAGGGTTCTCCCGTGTGGCGCGAGGTCTCGCGCTTGTCGTGAGCGGGCTCGCAGGGGCACAGTGCGCCGCGTGAGCCCCGTGGATTTCTGGTTCGACTACACCTGCCCCTACGCCTACCTCGCGAGCACGCAGGTCGAGGCGATGTGCGCCCGCATCGGCGCTCCGCTGCGGTGGAAGCCCATGCTCCTCGGCGGGGTCTTTCGCGCGCGCGGCACCCCTCAGAAGCTCTTCGCCGAGCTCTCGCCCGCGAAGGCCGCGCACAACCACGAGGACATGCTCCGTTGGGCCGCGCGCTTCGGCGCGACGCTCACCATGCCCGCGGGGCACCCCATGCGCTCGGTGGAGGCCCTGCGCGCGACGCTCGCGACGGGCTGTGACCCCGCGGTGATCCACGGGTTCTACCGGGCGTATTGGGTCGAGGGGCGCGAGATCTCCGCGCCCGCGGTCATCGCCGACGTGCTCCGCGCGGCGGGCCACGACCCCGCGCACGTGCTCGAGGCCGTGGGCGGAGACACCCTGCGCGACCAGCTTCGCGCGCTCACCGACGAGGCCATCGCCCTCGGGATCTTCGGCGCGCCGGCCTTCGTGCGCGACGGCGAGCTCCACTGGGGACAGGACCGCATGCACTTCGTCGAGGGCCTCTCCCTCACGGACTACCTCGGCCCCGACGCGCCCGCGGAGACCGCGCACACGCTCGACGTGTACTTCGATTTCTCCTCGCCCTTCGCGTACCTCGGGGCCTCGCAGGCGCAGGCCCTCGCGCGGCGCACGGGCGCGACGCTGCGGTGGCGGCCCATTCTCCTCGGCGGGCTCTTTCGCGCGCTCGGTCAGGCCGACGCGCCGCTGCTCACCTACAGCGACGCGAAGCGCGACTTCACCCTGCGGGACCTCACCCGCTGGGCGGGCTACTACGGCGTGCCCCTTCAGTTCCCGTCGGTGTTCCCGCAGCGCTCGCTGAAGGCCCTGCGGTGTTACCTCGCGCTCCCCGAGGCGCGCCGTGATGCCTTTCGCGACGCGGTCTTTCGCGCGGCCTGGGGGCACGACCGCGACATCGACGACGACGCCGTGCTGAACGCGCTGCTCGGCGACGACGCCGCGGCGGTGCGCGCGCGCGCGGAGACGTCCGAGGTGAAGAACGCCCTGCGCGACGAGACGAACCAGGCCATGGCCCGCGGGGTCTTCGGCGTGCCCACGTGGGTCGTCGATGAGCGCGAGCTCTTCTGGGGGCAGGACCGCGTCCCCCTCGTCACTGACGCCCTCCGTCGCTGAGCCGCGGGGATCAGAGCGCGCGCGGCGGGGTGGACTTCGCGCGGCGCGACCCCACGCGAAAGAGCGCGTCGTAGAGCCCGTCGGGGCCCTGCGCGTCGGCGGTCCGCGTGGCCCGTCGCAGCCCCTCCAGCGCGGTCTCCCAGGGCTGCGCGAGCAGGTCGCAGCGCTCGCGCGCGTCGTCGCGGCGGGCCTCGGCGCGGGCGTCGTCGTCGAACGCGTCGAGCAGCGCCCGGGCGACCCGCTCGGCGTCGCGGCTCGCGGCGAGCACCGCGGGGTTCACCTTGGGCACCTTGCGAGACTTGAGGCTGAGCTCCAGCAGGGCCTGCGCCTCGTCGGCGTACCCGATCTGCTGCAGTCGCGCGGGGGCGTACTTCGAGAGCTTGCGAAAGGGGTTCAGCCGCGGCTGCCCGGCGGTGATCAGCGCGGCCGCGAGGGCGGCCACGGCGGCGTCTTGATCGTGGTCGGCCTCGGCGAGGGCGCGCTTCGTCGCGGCGAGCTTCGCCTCGGCGGCGTGCAGGGTGTCTTCGGCGCGGCGC